>JAICGL010000068.1 GCA_025923175.1 Acidimicrobiia bacterium | reverse complement strand
TCGGCCGCGCCCGGCGCCGGCGACGAGGCGATCAGCATGCGGCAGACGTCGTCACCATGGACGACCGGCAGATCCCGGTCGAGGACCACGACGTCGTAACCGTTGGTGGCGGCCTTCTCAAGGGCGACGCCACCGTCGCCGGCAACGTCGACCGCCATCCCCTCCCGGCGCAGACCGCGGGCGATCGCATCGGCGAGGGCATCTTCGTCTTCCACAACCAGTACGCGCACGGCGCACATCGTGCCCGCCGCCGCGTAAAGCCGCCATAAAGCGATGGCTTTACTGCGGTTTTAGGGCCGAGAGCGTTCACTCCGGGTCACCGTTCCGCACACGTCTGCGAAGGAGTGACACCCCATGGTCCTGTCCGAAGCGGCTCACGCCGCCTTTGTCGGGGGGACACCCCCCGTCCCCCGGGCCCGCCGGTCGCACCGGCTCCCCCTTCTGATACTGCTGGCGGCCGGCCTCGCCGCCGGCGCCGCCTGTGGCGGCTCCGGCTCCGGCTCGAACAACGGCGTTGCCAGCATCAAGACCGCCGGCGACAAGGAGGCCGATACCGAAGAGGCCGCTAAGAAGGACGACACGAAGACCAACCCTGAAGGCGCCATGTTGGCCTTCGCCCGTTGCATGCGGGAGCACGGCGTCGACATGCCCGATCCCGACACCAGCGGCGGCCCCGGCGTCGTCACGTTCAAGGCCGGGGGCGTAGCCTCCGCCGGCACGAAGCTCGACGCCGACACGAGCAAGTTCACCGAAGCCCACGAGGCCTGCAAGAACCTGATGGGCGACGTCGGCCCCATGAACCTGTCGCCGGAGCAGCAGCAGGAGATGCAGGACCAAGCGCTGGCCTTCTCCCGCTGTATGCGCGAGCACGGCATCAACATGCCGGACCCGACCTTCGACGGCGGAGGCGTGATGATGAAGATCGACGGCGACAGCGGGTTCGACCCGTCCGACCCCAAGTTCGAGGAAGCGCAGAAGGCCTGCGGTTCGGCGTTCGGCCCGGCCGGCGCGAAGGCCGGTGCGGGCCTGTCGGTCGGCGGCGGCAAGGTCGACGGCGCCAAGGGCGGCGCTACGGGCGGGATGGTCATCGTGGGCGCCGGCCCGGCCGGTGGAGGTGCAAAGTGAACCGCCGCCGGACCTTCACCATCGCCAGCGCCACGGCCGCTGCCCTGGTCGGCGTCCTGGCCGTCGCCGGGCTTCCGGGCGGCGGCGCCAAGGCCGATGACTCCGACGGGCCCCGCCTCGGCACGGCCGAGGTCACCCGCCGCACGCTCGTCGAACAGCAGGACGTCGACGGCACCCTCGGTCACGGCGACGCCGTCCCGCTCGTCAACCGAACCAACGGGACCCTTACCTGGATGGCGGCCCCCGGCTCCACCGTCGACCGGGGCGAGCCCCTCTACGAGGTGGACGGCCGCAAGGTCCGGCTCCTCTTCGGGGACCGGCCGGCCTGGCGAACGCTCGGCCCGGGCATGAGCGGCGTCGACGTCAAGCAGCTCAAGCAGAACCTCGTGGCCCTCGGCTACGGCACCACCAGCGGGCTGGGCACCGGCGACGCCTGGACGGCGGCGACCACTGACGCCGTCAAGCGTTGGCAGAAGGCCGCCGGCCTCGACCAGGACGGCATCGTCGACCTCGGCGAGATCGTGTTCCAGCCCGGTGCGGTGATCGTCGCTTCGCAGTCCGGCCATGTCGGGGAAGACGCCCGCCCCGGCGGCGCCGTCCTCACGGCCACACCCGCAGCCACCGTCGTGACCGTCGGCCTCGACGCCTCCAAGCGGGACCTCATCGCCGCCGGCGACACCGTCGAGATCGAACTGCCGGGCGGGAAGCGCATTCCCGGCACGGTGGAGTCGGTCGGCGCGTCGGCTTCCGACGGAGGGAACGACCAGGGCGGAGGGGGCAACGCCGAAGTCCAGGTGACCATCACGCCCGGCGGCCCCACCGACGGGCTCGACGGTTCCCCGGTTGACGTCTCCTTCACCCGCCGCAAGGCCGAGAACGTGCTGGCCGTGCCGGTCGGCGCGCTGCTGGCCCTGGCGGAGGGCGGCTACGGCGTGGAACTGGCCGACACGCACGAGCTCATCGCCGTCGAGACCGGCCTCTTCGCCAACGGCATGGTCGAGGTGAAGGGCGACGGCCTGGAGCCCGCTGCGTTGGTCGTGGTGCCGGCATGAGCGCCGCCCTCGAATGTCCCGTCCTCGAACTCCGGCAGGCGAGCAAGGAGTACCCCGGCTCACCGCCGGTCGTGGCCCTCGACCAGGTGGACCTCGCCATCCACTCCGGAGAGCTGCTGGCAATCGTCGGGCCTTCGGGTTCGGGGAAGTCGACGCTCCTCCACGTGATGGGCACCCTCGACCGCCCCAGCCGCGGATCCGTGCTCCTCGAAGGGCGCGACGTCACCGACTGCAACGACGCCGACCTGTCCCGGCTGCGTGCCCGCACCATCGGCTTCGTGTTCCAGCAGTTCTTCCTGCTGGAGGGATCGACGGCGCTCGACAACGTCGCCACCGGTCTCCTGTACCGGGAGCGGGACATGACTCCGGCGGAGCGGCGCGAACACGCCGCAGCCGCCCTGGAGCAGGTCGGCCTCGGTCACCGTCTGTTCCACCGGCCCGGCGAACTCTCGGGCGGTGAACGTCAGCGGGTGGCCATCGCTCGCGCCCTGGTGGGCAAGCCTGCACTGGTGCTGGCGGACGAACCGACCGGCAACCTCGACTCCGTGTCCGGCGGCCGCATCCTCGACCTGCTCCTGGAACTTCACGGGGCAGGAGTGACGATCGCGGTGATCACCCACGACCGCGAGGTAGCCGACCGCTTAGGACGGCGGATCATGCTGCGGGACGGTCGGATCGAGGATGACCTCGTCCCCGGGAGGGCCGCCTGATGAGGGACCTTCTGCGTCTGGCCGGTGGCGGGCTGAAAGCCCGCCGGTTGCGCTCGATCCTCTCCGCAGCCGGGATCGCGATCGGGATCGCAGCCATGGTGGCCGTCCTCGGCATCTCGGCTTCAAGCCGCACCAACCTGCTGGCCGAACTCGACGCCCTCGGCACCAACCTGCTGACCGTCGAGCCGGGCCAGACGATCCTCGGGGACGACGCCAAGCTTCCCGAGGAGGCGCCGGGCATGATCAGCCGGATCGGGCCGGTGCAGTCGACCGCCGCCACCACCCGGGTGTCGGCCAATGTGCGGCGCACTGACCACATTCCCGAAGCGGAGACCGGCGGCATCGCCGTACGGGCCGCCCAGCCGAACCTGCTCGCCACCCTGGAGGGGACGCTGCGGTCCGGACGGTTCCTCGACGCCGCCACCGACCGGTACCCGGCCGTGGTGCTCGGATCGGTGGCCGCCGAACGGCTCGGCATCGACCGGGTCGGCGGGCGGGTGTGGCTCGGCGACCGCTGGTTCACCGTGATCGGGATCCTCGACACCCTGCCCCTGGCGCCGGAGATCGACCGGTCCGCTCTGGTCGGCTTCCCGGTGGCCGAGGAATTGCTCGGCACCGACCCCGCTCCGGGGACGGTCTACCTGCGGACGGACCCGTCGCAGGTCGACGCCGTTCGGTCGGTACTGGCGCCGACCACCAACCCCCGCCACCCCGAAGAGGTACGGGTGAGTCGCCCGTCCGACGCCCTCGCCGCTCGGGACGCCACCGACACGACCTTCACCGGACTGTTGCTCGGCCTCGGGGCCGTGGCCTTGATCGTGGGTGGCGTCGGCGTGGCCAACGTGATGGTCGTCTCGGTCCTCGAACGCCGGCCGGAGATCGGCCTGCGCCGGGCTCTGGGCGCCACCAGGGGCGACGTCCGCCGCCAGTTCCTGGCCGAGTCGCTCCTCCTCTCCGGAGCCGGTGGGCTCGGCGGCGTGGCCCTCGGTGCGGCCATCACCGCCGCCTACGCCGCCGGCCGGTCGTGGGGCGTGGCGGTGCCCGTCCCGGCCCTCGCCGGAGCGATGGGAGCGGCGCTGCTCATCGGCGCGGTGGCCGGGCTCTACCCGGCGCTGCGGGCGGCCCGTCTCGCCCCCACCGACGCTCTGCGCACGTAACCCCGTCCCAGGGGGAAGGCCGGCGGGTGGTAAGAAGGCTCGACATGCCTCCCGCCGGCCTGGCCCCCCGAGCCCGTACCCTGGCCGCCGAACTCCTCGAGCAGGTGCCGCTCGCGTACTGCTCCGTGATGCGGCGGCGGCACCCCGAATGGTTCCTCGTCGACGGCGACACCGACATCGTCATCGAGAGCTACCAGAGCTGCGGCAACACCTTTGCCCGCAAGGCGATGGAGCACGCGAACCCGCAGGTGCGCATCGCCAGCCACTCCCACAGCTGGGCCAACGTCGCTCGGGGGCTGCGGCTCGGCAAACCGGTCGTCGTCCTGATGCGGCATCCGATCGACGCCGTCGCCTCCCACGCCGTCCGCATGCACCTCGACGACCTCGGTAAGGAGTTGCACCGCTACCACCGCTTCTTCGACCGGGTCACCCCTGTCGCCGAGCGTGTCGTGCTTGCGCCCTTCGACGTGACCGTCAACCGCTTCGGCGACGTCATCGCCGAGGTCAACCGGCGGTTCTCGACGAGCTTCCGGCCCTACGACCACACCGACCCACAGGCCAAGGCGGCGGTCTTCGAGGAGATGGACCGGGAGGCGATGTCGAGCGCCTCTGAGCTCGACCGGGTGTGGCGGGTGGCCCGCCCCAACGCCGCCCGGGCCGAGGCGACGCACGAGATGAAGGAACGGCTGCGAAGCGACCTGCACCGACCGGCCCTGGTCCGCTGCCTGGCGGCATACGACCGGCTCCTTCGCGTGGGCGGCTTGTCCTAATAGGTACGCAGACGTACCGTTAACCCCATGACCAAGCGACTGGGGATGTTCCTTGGACTGGGATTCGTGGGCGTCGTCCTCCTGCTGTCCGGCCTGGCGTGGGACGCCGTCGCCCATGCCAACGACCCCTCCCTGGCCGGGCGGGAGGGCATCTTCACCCTCGGTAATCCCAGCCACGTGCTCATGGGCCTCGGCATCGGGATGGTGCTGGTGAGCCTCATCGGGGCCTGTGCGACGCTGCTGGCGTCGGCTGCCGAGGGGTGGTGGGCCCGACCCGGCGTTCGCCGGGCGTTCCTGGTGGTGAGCACAACGGTGGTGTTGACGGCCGCCGGCGTCACCTCCTGGGCCGGACAGACGGGCCATGACGATCCCGCTGCCGCCGGCCACGGCCGCGACGCCTCCGGCCAGCTGGCGGCGGCGCTGGACGGGTCGCACGGCGGCACCGGGGACCCGACCGCGCCCGCCCTCGGCGCCGAAGATCACGCTTCGGGCGCCGGACAGGCCGGCGCCGAGCATGCTGCCCCCGAACGCGACGACGCATCGCGCGACGGGCACACGTCGACATCCGTTGTCCACGACCACGTGGCCGACCGTGCGAGCCAGGCCACGGCACCGAGGTCCGGCGCTCACCGTCACGACCCGGCTACGGCCGCGTCGGGCCCGGCCGGATCGCCAGCGCACAGCCATGAGACCGCCCCCGCCGCCCGGCCGGGGGATCACCCCCACCCATCGCCGGCTCCGCACTCCCCCGCCGCCCCGCCCGGCCCGGAGGCTCCGCAGGGCACCTGGGCCGAGCTGCGCTACGGGCCGTTCGTCGTCACACCGGCCGGCGCCGGCGGCGACGCCGACCACGCCAACGTCGCCGTCCCCAGCTTGGCCAAGCCGTGCTCCAACTGTTTCCTGCTCGAGTTCCAGCCCGAGTTGGTCTACGCCGACGGCACGCCCGCCAACCTCGACACCGGGATGATGCTGCACCACGCCGTGCTGTTCTCCGCAGGGCGGCAGGATCCGACGTGCGGCCCTGAGCAGCCCTTCCCCGGCAAGCTCGGGCAGCGTTTCTTCGCCTCCGGCAACGAGCGCACCCCGGGCCTGTTCCCGCCCGGCTTCGGCTACTACGCCGACGCCGGCAACTGGAGCGGCATCTTCCACGTCATGAACCACAGCGCCGGGCCGAAGTCGGTGTTCTTCCAGCTCAAGGTGCGGTGGTCGCCGGCAGCGGCTGGCGGGGTGCGGCCGCTCACGCCGATCTGGCTCGACATGAACAACTGCCGCACGTCCGAGTACGCCGTGCCGGCCGGCCCGTCGTCGTCGCACTGGACGTGGACGTCGAACCTCACCGGCCGCATCGTCGCCACCGCCGGGCACGTCCACGACGGCGGGGTCCGCACCACCCTGACCAACCAGACAACCCGGCAGCACCTGTGCACCAGCTGGGCCGGCTGGGGCAAGAAGTCCGCCTTCCAGGGCTCAATCGAGTCGATGAGCGGATGCACCTGGGACCGAGTGGGAACGGTGCAGAAGGGCGAGGTGCTCGACCTCGAGACGGTCTACAACTCGTCGAAGTCCGTCCCCGACGCCATGGGAATCATGATGGCCTTCGTCTACGAGACCGACGACCTCAGCGGCGGAACCCCCGCCCCACCCGACATCCGCGGCGAGACAACCCCACCCCCGGCATCGACACCTCCGCCTTCCGGGCACGACCACCAGCACTGACGCCGTCCCGACCCAACTGGCGTTCTTGACCGCGGCATCGCCGCGGTGAGGAACGCCAGTTCTTGTAGGGAGGGGCGGTTTGCGGCGTTTGTCGGGTATCCACCACTTCGGGGACGGGCTCTGCCACAGTCCGGCGGCAGATGTGGGCCGCCGCCACGCCACCCTCGGAAGAGCAGCGCCGGGCCGGGCTCGTCGCCTTCTTGCTCGTGCCGGTCCTCGCGACGGGCCTGGCGGCAGGAGCGCTCCGCCTCGCCGAGCACGGTGACCAGCCTCCGCCCCACGTCGAACGTTCCTACGTTCTCGAACCTGCAGGCGGCACCGAGCAGCGTCTGATCCCATCACCGGCCCGGCCCGATCCTGCGGCCGCCGTGGTCACCGTCTGCTCGCCGTCCGGCCCGGCGGCCGCCACGGCGTGCCCGCCGGCCACGCTCACCAGTCCGCCGGAACCTGCTCCGCCCCCGGCTCCGGCCGCACCACCGGTCGCGGCGCCACAGGCTCCGCCATCCAACCCGGCCGCGGCGGCACTCGCCAATCTCATCAACGCCCGTCTTGCCGATCCACGGCTGGCCGGCACGACCGTCGGCCTGTCGGTGTGGGTCGAAGGCCTCGGCGAAGTGGTGGGCCACAACGCCGATCTCCCGCTCACGCCGGCCTCGAATCAGAAGTTGTTCACGGCCATGGGCGCGCTGTCGCTGATCCCGCAGACCGACCGGCTCGTGACCGAGGTGCGCGCCACCGGGACGCAGGAGGGCCGCGTCCTCAACGGCGATCTCTTCCTCGTCGGCGGCGGGGATCCGACACTCAACGCCAAGGGGCCGCATTCGCTCGACGACCTCGCCGCCGCGGTCAAGGCGCGCGGCATCGACGAAGTACGGGGCGCGCTTGTTGGTGACGAGAGCCGCTACGACACAGTGCGCGGTGCACCGGGATGGCTGCCGCAGCACGTGCCGGTGTTCATCGGGCCGTTGTCGGCGCTCGTGGTCGACCGCAACCAGCTCCGGCCTGACGCCCAGTACGCCGCCAATCCGCTTCCGGGCACCCTGCCGTATTTCCGGGCGGCGCTCCTGCGGGCGGGCGTGCGGGTCCTCGGCCCCAACGGAGCGGCGCCCGCTCCCGTTGGCAGCGCCGTGTTGGCCGGGCTGGGATCGCCGACCGTCGGTGAACTCGTCGGCGAGATGCTGAACCAGAGCGACAACCTGATCGCCGAAATCCTCGTCAAAGAAGTCGGGTACCGTCACCGCCGGAGCCCCGGCTCCGGCGGTGACGGGGGTGAAACCCATCGAACGGACCGTCCTGCGCCGGGGTCGACCGCCGGTGGGCTGGCCACGATCAACGAGGCCGTCGCCAAGCTCGGGGTGCCAATAACGGGGGTGGCCGCCGACGGCTCCGGACTCTCGCGCGAGGATCGACGCTCGGCCCGCGAGTGGCGATCGCTGCTCCAGGCCGTGCAGGCGCAGCCCTGGGCCGAGCGGCTCGTCGGTTCGCTGCCATTGGCTGCCCGCAACGGCACGCTGGCCCGTCGGTTCGGACGCACCGCCGCCGAGGCCAACGTGCGGGCGAAGACCGGCTGGATCGACGAGGCCCGGTCCTTGTCGGGCTACCTCACCACCGCCGGCGGCCGCCCGGTCGTCTTCTCCGTGATCGTGAACGGCACGACGCCGACCTCACCGGCGCTGAACGCACTCGACACCCTGGTGGCGGCCATCGCCGCCGACCGTTCTTAAATCCGTCCGCAAACAACGGCGCAGTTCGTCCCAATCGGACCTGTGCTTGCTCAACGGGACGTTAAGCATCAGATGGCACGGAAGGGTCGCTCTTCCAGGCGTCGAATCCGGACAGCGTGCCCCCCGGCGCTCCCTCCACGACCGGCTTCGACTTCGCAGCGACGCTCGACGCCGCCCGACTCGGCGACGACCGCGCCCTCGCCGCGCTGTGGTTGGAGCTGCAGCCCTCGCTGCTCCGCTATCTGCGAGTCGGCGACCCGGATGCCGCCGAGGACATCGCCTCCGACACCTGGCTCGAGGTGACCCGCCGGCTCGACCGCTTTACCGGTGGCGAGCGCGAGTTCCGGGGCTGGCTGTTCACCATCGCCCGGCACCGCCTCATCGACGCCCGCCGGCGAGCGGCCCGTCACCGCACGGCCCCGGTGGCCTGGCTCCCGGACCGTCCCGGTGGTGACGACCCCGCCGCCGACGTCCTCGGCGACATCTCCACCCAGGCGTCGCTCCGCCTCGTGTCCGAGCTCCCGCCGGAGCAGGCCGAAGCCGTCCGCCTCCGGGTGATGGTCGGCCTCGACACCGGCGAGGTCGCGCAGATCATGGGCAAGCAGCCCGGCAACGTGCGGGTCCTTTCCCACCGCGGCCTCCGCAACCTCGCCCGACGCTTCACCATGATGGGGATCGCCCACTCTGTGTCGTGACCGTCAACGACGACGGGCACTGAGCGCCGCAGGATGAGACCTCCCAACGGCAAGGGAGGGGCGACATGCGAAGGGTGCGATTCACGACTCTGGCGATCGGCCTGCTCGTCGGCATCACTGTCGTACCTGCGCTTCCAGCGTCAGCAACTGACGACGACCGGAATCGCTGCACGCGCGCCAACGTCGCCCTGAACGCCATCTACCCGGACGATCCGCCGGGTTGGGTTCGGGCCATCCAGGTCTCCGGACCGGAGCGCCGGTGCGAACCGCCCTCAGGCCTCGCCGGCCGAGCCGTCGGGCGGTAGGCCCGCCCTCAGCCTCAGCCGGGACGGAACGTGGGGCTGGGGTTGTCGCCGGGCAGGGCGTCGAGCCCGCCGGGGAGGTTGTCCTTGACGGAGGCGTAGATCGCCCCCATCTCCTGCATCGCCCCTGCGCCGATCACGGCTTCGAGTGCGGGGAGGAACTCGCCCTCCACCGGCGGCACATGGCCTACAAAGGCGAGGGCGACTCCCCGCACGACGTCGTCGAAGGCGGCGTCGTCGGGATGGGCCTGCTCCAGGGCGACAAGCACGGGCCGAAGCGTGTCGTAGTTGGTCTGGCCCTGGTTGGCCAACGCCACTCCCCCGGGGACGATGTCGCGCAGCGCCGGATGGAGGATCTGCAGTTCGGCCGCGGTGTGGGCGGCGATCTCGTCGATGACCCGGTGGGCCAGCGTGAAGCGGTCGGCGCGCTCCGAGTCCCCCAGCGCGTCGAGCAACTTGGCGATCACCTGGTGGTCGTGGGCGATGAGGCTGGCGAGATCGGTCGGCATGGACGGCTCCCTACACGAGACGGCGTTCGGTCGCCCACCGGGTGAGCTCGTGCCGGCTGGACAGCTGCAGCTTGCGAAGCACCGACGAGACATGGGTCTCGACGGTCTTCACCGACAGGTTGAGGCGGCGGGCCACCTCCTTGTAGGCGTACCCCCGGGCGATGAGCCGCAAGACATCCCGTTCCCGGGCGGTGAGCTGGTCGAGCTCCGGGTCGGACGGGAGCGGCATCGTCCCGGCAAAGGCGTCAAGCACGAACCCCGCGAGCCGCGGCGAGAACACGGCGTCGCCGGCTGCCACGCGACCGATGGCCTCGGCCAGCTCGGCGCCGGAGACGGTCTTCGTGAGGTAGCCCCGAGCACCCGCCCGGATGACGGCGATGACGTCCTCGGCGGCGTCGGACACCGACAACGCCAGGAACCGGGGGGCCGGCTCCGCCGCGTCGGCGTTCGCCTTCTCGGCCGCGGTGAGGACCCGGCGGATCAGCTCGGCGCCGCCGCCACCCGGCATGTGGACATCGACGAGGACCACGTCGGGACGGGCGGCGGCAATACCGGCCACCGCCTCGTCGACGTCGCCGGCGGTGCCGACCACGTCGACCCGCCCCTCCAGCTCACTGCGGACGCCGGAGCGGACCAGCGGGTGATCGTCGACCACGAAGACCTTCACGCCCGCTTCGCTCGCTGAATCGCTCAATGCGGCTTCTCCTCGACTTTGACGATCGCCCGGGGCATCGACAGCTCGACCTCCGCTCCGTCGCCGGGCGCCGAGCGCACCTCGGCGCTCCCGCCGTGGCGGCGGACCCTGGCCGAGATCGAGTCGGCCACACCCCGCCGATCCGAGGGTACGGCGGCCGGGTCGAAGCCGCGGCCGCGGTCCCGGACGAACAGCGAAACCCGGTCGGGCTCAACCTCCAGGTACACGTCGACCGTATCGACCCCGGCGTGGCGGGCGGCGTTGAGCGCCGCCTCCCGGCCCGCGGCGACGAGCGCCCGCCCGGCGTCGTCGAGCGGCGCGTCGCCCACGAGGACGGCGTCGAACCGGATGGCGTAATGGTCCTCGAGATCGTCGAGTTCGCGGCGCAGCATCGTGGCCACTGTTCCCGGGGGGATGGGGGGTGTCCCCCCGACAGAGCGGCGTGAGCCGCCAGGAGACACATCGGCCTGACCGTTGCTCCCTCCGTAGAGCCACGAGCGCAGCTCCCGCTCCTGCCGGCGGGCCAGGCTGCGGACGGCCTTGTCGTCGTCGGCCCGCTTCTGGATCAACGCCAGCGTCTGGAGTACGCCGTCGTGGAGGTGGGCGGCCACCTCCGACCGCTCCTCGGAGCGGATCCGCTGGCGCCGTTCGTCGGCCAGGTTGCGGGCCAGGCGGGCGATCCACGGGCCGAAGAGCAGGACGGCTCCGGCGGTGAGCACGGCGGCGCCGGCGGCGCTGCGGCCGATCGAGTTCAGATCGCCCACCGCCGCCAGGGTGGCGAACCCGCCGGCCAGGACGAGGGTGATGCCCACGGCCACGACCAGCGGCCCGACCCGCTCCCACCGGGGCCCGCCGGGAGAACCCGCCGGCCGGCCCCCGGACCCCCACGCCAGGGCGGCGCCGACCACGGCCACCAGGACGGGGC
>JAICGL010000067.1 GCA_025923175.1 Acidimicrobiia bacterium | reverse complement strand
TGAGTCGTCACGGGCCGGTGTACCCGACCGGAGATCCCTTAAATCCTGGTAAAAGGCGGGTCTCAGCTTCCCTTCGGACGGCCGTGGGGAGCAAACCATCCAAGCCTGGAAGAATGGGCCCATGACATCCCCGAACTCCCCGTCGGGCGGTGCCACCCTGGCCGATCTCGAGGCCATGCCGGGCGACGACGGCAACCGCTACGAACTGATCGACGGGCACATCATCGTGAGCCCCTGGCCGTCGCACTACGGCGGCGTGTCGTTCCACCTCGGGCCGATCCTGTCCCACGCCGTCCCGCCCGGCCACGCCTCCTACCGCCTCTGCCGCCTCGACCTCCCCAACGAGCAGCGGATCTACCCCGACCTCATGGTCGCCCCGCACACCTCCGTCGGCGACCGGGGCGTCGCCGGGCCGGTGCTGCTGCTCGTCGAGGTGCTCAGCGGCCTGAGCGACGAGGACATGGCCCGCAAACGGGCCGCCTACATCGCCGCCGAGGTCCCCGCCTACTGGCTGATCGACGCCGAGAAGCCGCTGGCCACCTGCATGCGGCTGGAGGGCGGCGAGTACGTCACCTACGCCGAGGGCCCGTCGGTCGAGGTCGACTGGCCCCTCGCCGTCAGCTTCGACGTGGCGACGGTGGCCCGGCCCCAGGGAGCGTCCTCCTAACCGGGCCACGATCCCGTGGACTTCAGCCCTGATCCCGACGAGGAACTCATTCGGGAGGCGGTGCGGAGCGTCTGCGCCCGGTTCGACGACGTGTACTGGTCGGAGCGAGACGCACAGCACGAGTTTCCGTGGGACTTCTACGCCGCCATGGCCGACGGGGGATGGGTGGGTATCGCCATTCCCGAGGCGTACGGCGGTGGCGGGCGGGGGATCAACGAAGCGTCGTTGGTGCTGGAGGAGGTGGCCGCCTCGGGGGCGGCCATGAACGGCTGCTCGGCCGTCCACCTGTCGATCTTCGGCATGCATCCCGTCGTGCTGCACGGCTCGGAGGGCATGCGCCGCAAGTACCTCCCCCGGGTCGCCAAGGGCGATCTCCATGTGGCCTTCGGAGTGACCGAACCCGATGCCGGCACCGACACCCCGTCGATCAAGACCCGGGCCTACCGGGAGCCCGACGGGAGCTACCGGATCCGGGGCCGCAAGGTGTGGACGTCGAAGGCGTTGGAGGCGGAGCGGGTGCTGCTCCTGTGCCGCACCACGCCGCTCGAGGAGTGCGCCAAGCGGACCGACGGTATGACGTTGTTCCTGGCCGATCTGAAGGACCCCGCGGTGACGATCACGCCGATCCCCAAGACCGGTCGAAATGCTGTGGCTTCTTGCGAAGTCGTCTACGACGACCTGCGGGTGGAGGAGGCGGACCGGGTCGGCGAGGAGGGGCGAGGCTTCTGGTACCTCGTCGACGGGCTCAACGCCGAGCGGGTCCTCATCGCCTCCGAGGCGCTCGGCGTCGGGCGGGCGGCGCTGCGCCGGGCGGTCGCCTACGCCAAGGAGCGGATCGTGTTCGGGCGGCCCATCGGCCAGAACCAGGCCGTCGCCTTCCCGCTGGCGGAGATCCACGCCCGGCTGCGGGCGGCCGAGATGATGATCCGGCGGGCGGCGTGGATGCTCGACCGCCGGATGCCCTGCGGCGAGGAGGCCAACCTGGCCAAGTACCTGGCCGCCGAGGCGGGCTTCGCCGCTGCCGACCACGCCATGCAGGTCCACGGCGGGTTCGGCTACGCCGAGGAGTACCACGTGGCGCGCTACTGGCGGGAGGCCCGCCTCATGAAGATCGCTCCGATTACCCAGGAGCTCGTGCTCGCCTACGTCAGCGAGCACGTGCTCGGCCTGCCCCGCAGCTACTGACGCGGCAAGCCGTGGCCCGTCTCGTCAGTACGGGCCACGGACTGCCGATCGGGGGATCCGATCAGGCCGGGTCGAACCTGTCGCGGCGGGTCCAGAGCCAGGCGGCGCTCACGATCAGGATGGCGCCGAACGCGATAGCGGTGGCCCACAGGGCTGGCTTGTTCCTCGGTCTTGCATCGCTGTGGCCGGCCTGAGCGAGCGGAGCAAGGGTGTCGAATGTCTGATCGAACGGGACGCTCTCCGGAGGAGCGGCCGATTGATCGAAGTCGGCAGGCAGCTCGGGTACGACGGCGGCGTCCGGGATGGGGTCAGGCGCCATTGTGGTCGTCGTGCCGTCGGCCGCCTCCGACCCGTCGAGCCCGGAGAACACGTCGCTTGTTCCGTGCCGCGACCGTCCGTTGCCCGAGCGGACCGACGAGTCGTCGCCCGTGAGGCGGCGGCTGATCTCGGACGGTGACGGCGGGTCGCCGCCGCTGTCCTGCCCGGGCCCGGCCTGATCAGCGCCACCTGCGCCGCCGTTCGCGTCTCCTTCGGCGGACGGGTCGTCCGGCGCCTCGAACGCCGAGTGGTCCGGGCCGCCGGGAGCGGGTGCGGCACTGCCGTCGTCAGGGCTGCCGAAGGCCCATCCGTCGTCAGGCTCGCCGGCTGCCGGATCCGAAGGCGGGGGGCCGGGAGGCGGAGCCGCGCCCGCCCCCGGATCGCTCGGCGCTGCCTGGTCGGGCGGAGGACTGCCCGGTGCGGCCTGGTCGGGCGGCGGGCTTCCCGGTGCGGCTTGGTCGGGCGGCGGGCTTCCCGGTGCCGCCCCGGGCGGAGGCGAACCGCCGGGAGGCGGTGCCGCGCCGCTGTCCGGCGAAGGCGCCGGAGCCCCACCCGGAGGCGGAGCGGCCCCGCTACCCGGCGAAGGCGCGGGAGAAGAACACGACGGGTCGGACGCCGAGGGATCACCGGTGCCGTTGTCCGCGCCGCCGTCAGGAGGCGTCGCACCGGGATCCGTGCCGTCGGGCGAGCCGCCGGGGTCGGTGGCGCCCGGGGAACCGCCGGGGTCGGTCGCGTCCGGGGAGGCCCCGGGGTCCGCAGCGGCCGTTGAGAAGCCGCTGAAGTCGCCATCCGGATCGTTGCCGGGGTCGCCCGGAGATGCGCCGGGGTCGCCCGGGTCAGAGCCGGGAGGTGAAGAGGGTGCGGACGGATCGGACCCGTCGGGCGGCGGCGCAAAGGAATCCGACCCGTCGGGCGGCGGTGCCGAGGGATCGGACCCGCCGCCCGGCGGTGCCGAGGGATCCTGGCCAGACGGCGGACACGAGTCGGGTTTCTTGGCCGAGCCGTCCTTGCAGTCCGACTTCTTCTTGCCTTTCTTCTTCGAGCACTTCGACGACCCGTCGCTGGATTTCTTCTTGTCGCCCTTCTTCTTGTCGTCCTTGGCGGCGGCCTTGGTGCCGGAAGCCGCCGGGGAAGCGGCAGCCGACAGGGCGTGATTGTGGACGGTGGGATCGGAGACCGGACTGTCGGCTTTGGCCGGCGCGAAGCCGACCAGAGCAGTCGCGCCCGCCAGCGCGCCTGCCGCTGCCAGTCGCCCGATGTGGATGCGCAGCATCGGAACCTCCCTGTTCCATCTCGGGGGCGGCACCACAACCGGTCTGGCTGAGGTGCCGGCGGCGCCGGGGCGCGCCACAGGGCAGGTTCGAACTTCTGCGCCCAAAGGGGACCTCCTGCCCAACTCGGCAGAAAAATGCTCAAGAGTGTGTAAAAGGTCCCGATTGCGCCGACCGCGCCACCCAACTCGCGTTCGCTTACCGGGATGCAACGGAACTGGAACGCCAGAGCGGCGGCCCGGGGTCGCGGCGGAATTGGCGTTCGTTTACCGGAACACGGCGGAAAAGGAACGCAAGATTGGTGCGCGGACGCGGCGGAGGGGCGGGCACATGGCCCACCCCTCCTGAGGTCGCCTGTCGACGCGTCAACCGCGCCGACGATCAGCTTTCGTCCTCGTCCTCGTCCTCGTCCTCGTCGTCGTCGGAGTCGTCGTCGTCCTTGACCTTGACCTTGCCCTGGTCGTCATCGTCCTCGCCCACAGAAGGGGGCGAGTCGGTGCCGTCCTCGTCATTGCCGTGTGTCTTGTCGTGGGCTACCGCCGAGACGGTTGCGCCGTGGTTGCCTGCGTCGCTACCGGCGACAACGTCCTTCTGGTGGGCGGCCTGCGACACCTGGGCGCCGTGGTTGGCGGGGTGCGGGGCCTTCACCACATCCGAGTCGTCGTCGGCGTCGTCGTCAACCTCGACCTCGTCGTCGTCGCCCTGGTCGTCGTCGCCCTTGTCGTCCGTGGCGTTGTCGTCCTTGACCTTGCCGGCGTCATCCGAGTCGTCGTCCGAGTCATCGTCGTCCGAGTCGTCGTCGGCGTCCTCGTCGGAGTCGTCGTCGGTCTTGACCTCGTCGTCCTCGTCGCCGTCTTCGGTCTCGTCGTCGTCGACTTCAACCTCGTCGGCGTCGTCGTCCTCACCCTCGGTGCCCGGCTGGGCGACGAGGGTGATCTCGGTCTCGCCCTGGTCAGGAGCCGAGTCGTCAAGGGAGGCACCGGCGACGGCAATGCCGCTGCCCAGCACCAGCAGTCCGGCGAACACGGCCGAGGCCGCCTTCATCGGGGTCAACTTCTTCGTCACGTGGGGGAACCCTCCGGTGAGTATGCAAACAGCCCGCGCCTCCCGGTGAACGGTTTGCCCGACAAGCGATGATGCCGCCGGAGCCAAATGCCCCAAGGGCGCGAGGATGGCCCGATGTACCCAGTCGAGGGCGAACGGAGCATCGAGATCGCCGCCCCGCCGGACAGCGTCTGGGAACTGGTGGCGGACGTCCGCAACATGGGCCAGTAAAGCCCGCACACCCTCAACCCCGACGATCCCAACACCCTGTGGAGCTACGACTTCGAAGCGACCGCCACCGGAACCAGGGTGACCGAACGCTGGCAGATGCTGCGAACCGGCGATCGTGCTCCTCTACTACCGCCTGATCGACCAGCGCGCCCGGCTCGCCCGAGGCGTCGAAGAAACGCTCCGCCGCCTCAAGGCGGCAGCGGAAGCGTCCTGATCGACTCCGTACACTCTGGGCCATGCAGGGCGAGGCGGTACGCGGCGGCTTCCCCGACCCAGGCTTTGGTTCGTTATCCGGACTCGAGCGGGGCCGGGCCTACGTGCATTGGCTCGCCCCCCGGCCGCCCATCAGTCACCTCATAGGCCTCCGAGCGAGCCAGGTCGGGCCGGGAAGCGCCACGGTCACGATGCCGGCCAGTCCCTGGCTCGTGGACACCGGCGACAGTATTCAGCCGGTGGTGCTCATGGAGACTGCGTGCCATGCGGCGGCCCTGACGGCCGCTCCGGCGGGAATGGACGTGTCGACGACGACGCTGTCCGTGAACTACCTGCGGCCTGCGAATGTCGACAGCGGGACGTTCGTCGCCCGAGCCCGGATCGTGCACAGCGGGCGGACCTACACGCTGACCGAAGCCCACGTTGAGGACGCCGCGGGACGGGCCGTGGCGCAGGGGTCAGCGTCGTTAATCACCCGTCCCATCGAACCGGCCCCGCCACCCCTGCCATCAGGGCTCCAGCCAATGCCCCAGGTCGTGTACCCGACGCCCGACCCCTACCTCAGATCACCGCCGGCTTTCGCCGGCAGTCCGCCTGATGGCGAGGAGTGGCTCGCCGCCTTCCGGGAGTTGATCACGGGAGCGTCGCCGTCACCGCCGATGCAGCTGTTCGATAGTCGGCTTGCCGCCGTGGACCGAGGGCAGATGACCACTGTGCTCCGGACCAGCGAGTGGGCCTGCTGGAGCGGTCGGGTGGTCGCCCCGGGCGTCATCGCTTACATCGGCCTGCTGGCGATGCATGGAGCGGCGGCAACGTTGTCGCCGTCGGGATCCAGCCCTGCAATCCTCAATATGACCTTCAGCTTTCTTCGCGGCGTGTTGCCGGACGGACGCGAACTGGTCGCCCAGGGGACCGTGACCCACAGCTCTGGAGATCTGTTTGTCTCGCAGATGGAGGTGACCGATGCTGACGGCAACCGGGTGGCGGTCGGGCAGGAGACTGCGGTCGCACGCCCAACCCGCCGGCGAGCGGGGGACGGCGAGCCGCGGAGAGAGCTTCTGACAGTGCTCTTCACGGACATCGTCGGCTCGACCGAGCGGGCGGAGGCCCTCGGCGACGCTGCCTGGCGTGAAGTCCTCGCCGAACACGACGCCGTGCTCCAGAAGCAGGCCGATCTGTTCAAGGGCACGGTGGTGAAAAGAACGGGCGACGGTGCCCTTGTCACCTTCGACTCGCCGGCGAGGGCAATCCACTGCGCCCGGGCCGTCCGCAGCGGCCTCGTACGACTCGGCCTCGAGATGCGGGCCGGCCTCCACACCGGCGAATGTGAACTGGTCGGCAGCGACGTCGCCGGCATCGCCGTCCACGTCGCTGCCCGGCTACTGGCTCTCGCCGACCCGGGCGATCTGCTCGTCTCGGCCACCGTCCCCGACCTCGTGGCCGGGTCAGGGATTCAGTTCCACGACCGCGGTCTCCACGAACTCAAAGGCATCGAGGGCAAGCGGCAGGTCTTCGCGGTCGTCGGCTGACCTCAGTCCTCGTAGAAGCGGACTTCGAGGCCTTTGGCCTTCAGGTGAACGGCGTAGCGCGTGTACTCCTGCCAGAGGTCCTGCGGGGCCTGGCCGGTCATGAATTCGCGCAGCCCGAGCGTGGTGGCGATCCAACCGTAGGAGTCGTCGCCGTCGGTCCAGATCTCGCGACGTTCGATCATCGGGCTGTGGGGTGAGTAGTCGATCTCACACCCCCACAGTCGCTCGGCGCCGCTCGCTTTCAGGGCTTCGAAGCGGAGTTCGTCGGTCCAGGCCTCGCCGTAGGCCGGAGGCTCGGCGGCTTTGAGCCAGGCCGCGAGGGCGGCGCCGGACGTTGACGGTGCGCCCGACGGCCGTGTTCCGACAAAGCGGGTGAAGGTCGTCGGGTGCCCTTCCTCGACGAAGACCTCCCCGCCCGCCTGGCGGAGGTCGAGGTCGACACCGGCATTCAACACGGCGGCGCCGAGCCGCACCGCCTGCGAGGCAGCGCCGGTGCGGTCGAACACCAGCAGCGACCCACCCGGGGACAGGAGGGAAACGACATGCTCGATACCGGGAGAGCGGAACTCCAACCCCGGCCCGTCCACATCGGCCACCGACGAGAAGGCGTCCGGACCCGCCGGCGGATGTTGCGGGTACAGCCCGGCTTCACCAAAGGCCGTCACCGCCACCACCTGGTCGAACTCGCCCAGCTCTCCGGACGGGTCGAGCGCGTCGTCCACGACGAACGTCACGTTCCGGGCCCCTACCCGGGCGGCCAACTCCTCGGCACAGACGACGGCGTCAGGGGTGACGTCGACCCCCACCACCTCGGCGTCGGGCAGCGCCAGGCCGTAGGCGCAGGTCAGCACCCCGGGCCCGCAGCCGACGTCGAGCAGCCGGGTGGCCGGGGGGTGGTGGTCGTACCACCACCGCAGCCAGGCGGCGGCGATCATCACCGGCCGGGAGGCGTACTCCGCCAGCGCGGTGTCGAGATCCTGATACAGCAGCCCGTAGCGCGCCTGGTTGATGGCCATGATCTGGTCCGGTGCGGCGTCGCCCCGTTCGAGCAGCGCCAAGGCCGCCTCGTCGGCCTTGCTGACCAGCCGGAACCACTCCGGGTCGGCCTCGGCCAACCGGCGGTACGGCCCGGGGTCCGGACGGTCGGGCAACCCCACCCGGGTCAGGTAGCGCGCCGCCTTGGCCTCGCCCGGAGTGCGCTCCTTCTTGCGACGGGACTGCTTACCCATGCCGGCGGACGCTAGCGGGCGGGGCGGCGGATCCGGGTGCTCAGCACGTCCCGCAGGCTGACGACGCCGACCACCGAGTCGCCTTCGACCACCGGCAGGTGACGGACTCCTTCGGTGGCCATGGTGGCGGCGGCGTCGGCGCTGTCGGTGTCGGGGTCGACGGTCATCGGGTCCTTCGTCATCCAGTCCTTCACGCTCGTCGCCGTCGGGTCGACGCCGGCCGCTGCCACCCGGAGGGCGTCGCGCTCGGTGAAGATGCCGAGCAGCCAGGGCCCGTCGACCACGACCGCCGAGCCCACCCGGCCCTTCACCATCGTCTCGGCCGCTTCGGCCACGCTGGCCGTCGGCGGGACGGAGAACACCTTGCCGGTGATGATGTCGCCCACCCGAGGCACTAGTCGCCCCCGCCGGTGTCGACGTCGCCGCCGGCCGGGCTCGCCATCTCCGCCAGTTCGTCGTTCAGCTGCCGCCACAGCGATCCGGCCCACGACTGGATGCGGGGCCAGTCCCGCCAGAACACCTGGAGGGTGGCCTCGTCGAGCTCCTGCACCGCCTCGTCGGCGGTGAGGGAGTAGGCCACATCATCGAGCGACTCCATGGCCTCCAGGAGCTGTTGGGCCACGTCAGCCATGGGAAAGTCCTCCTCCGCGCGCACCGGGGAGGAGGATTTTAGATCGGAAGGGGCTGACGGCTACTCCTGGGGCGGCCCCAAATCCGTTGCCTGCTGCGCCCTCATCGCTTGAAGATCGGCCCTGGTCGCGGCCATGAGGAGGTCCCGGAGGTGCTCCACCGCCAGCGCAATTCGGTCCACTTCATTCAAAGCATGCTGCTCGCGCCCGTCCATAACTGCTGCTTCTTGCCAAGTTCGTCCATGCCTAAACCACTTTGCGTGCGAGGCGATTCACGCGTAGTGGCACAAACGGGGCATTCGCGCTGGAACATCTCTCCGGTGTTGGTCGTTGACCAACACCATGACGACCACCATCGACATCGTGTTGTTCGACGGGGTCGACGAGCTCGACGCCGTCGGCCCGCTTGAGGTGCTGCGAGGGGCGGCGGCGCAGGGCGGCGATCTCGCCGTCCGGCTCGTGACCCGAACCGAGCCCCTGGAGGTCACCGGCAGCCACGGGCTCCGCATGCGGGCCGACGCCGTCTACTCACCCGGGGCCGACATCCTGCTCGTGCCCGGCGGCGGATGGATCGCCCGGGCCGAGGCTGGCGCCTGGGCCGAAGCGGAGCGGGGCGACTGGTTGCCGCTCATCAAGGCTGCCGCCGAGCGCGGTGCCCTGCTGGCCGCGGTCTGCACCGGCACCATGCTCCTGGCCAGGGCCGGCGTGATCGGCGCCCGCCCGGCCACCACTCACCACGGCGCCCGGGCCGACCTCGAGGCGACCGGCGTCCGGTTCGTCGACGAGCGGGTCGTCGACGCCGGTGCCCTGGTCACCGCTGGCGGCGTGACAAGCGGACTCGACCTCGCCCTCCATCTGGTCGAGCGGCTGGTGAGCCCGGAGGCGGCGGAGCGGCAGGCGGCGCTCCTGGAGTACCCCTGGCGCCCGCAACCTCCGGCTGCCGCCATCCCCGAAGGGCACCCGGCTCCGTCGGGTCACACCATCACCGCCGAGCCGGCCGACGGGCTCGTCACCGCCCGGTGGGGCGGCGAGGTCGTCGCCGAAAGCCGCGACGCCCTGATCCTGCGGGAGACGGGGTTGCCGCCGAGGACGTACTTCCCGATGGACGACGTCCGCATGGATCTCCTCCACCGCACCGAGCACCACACCGGCTGCCCTTTCAAGGGGGAGGCGTCGTACTGGAGTATCGAGGTCGGCGACCGGCGCTCGGAGGACATCGCCTGGGCCTACGAGGACCCCCTCCCGGCGAGGGCCGACCTGAAGGGCCGGATCGCCTTCTACGACGACCGGCTCGAAAGCCTGGAGGCCCGAACGAGCTAGCCCACAACCGCGACCGGAGAAGCGGTTGGGTACGCTCGCCGGCGATGGCCGACGACGCCGCGCCTGAGACCAGCGACGAAGTCCTCCAGTTCGCCGCCCGGATGTTCGACCTCGCCCGGAGCGGGGAGACGGCGTTGCTCATGGAGTGCGTCGATGCCGGGCTGCCGGTCAACCTGACCAACAGCGCAGGCGACTCGCTGCTGATGCTGGCGGCGTACTACGACCGGGCAGAGACCGTGCAGGCCCTCCTGGAGCGGGGAGCCGACTGCAACCGCGTCAACAACCGGGGGCAGACGGTCCTGGCGGCGGCAACCTTCCGCGGCTCGGCCGACGAGGTCGAGATGCTGCTCAAGGCCGGAGCCGACCCCTACCTCGGCTCGCCCAGCGCCATCGAGGTGGCCCGCTTCTTCCAGTACCTCGACATGCAGGAGATCCTCGAGCGGTCGGCCGGCGGCAACAGTTGACCGCTCACGGCCAGGCGTGGGGCAGGGGCCCCACGCTCTGAAGGAGCCCGGGGTGGGGCCCCGGGCGGGGCGGCGCAGCCGCCCGAGGTGATGTAGGCGGCGAAGAGCCGCCTACAGGTCGTCCTCCAGCAGGCCGTTGGCCGCGGCCAGGGCGGTCGCCGCCCGGACGGCCTCTTCGTAGATGGCGGTCAGGTGGTGGGCGGCCGTGGCGGGATTGGGCCCGAGCGGCGGGTCGCCCAGCGAGCGGACGACCGCGCCCGGGTCGATCGTCGGCCGGACCTTGCGGTCGGACGGCGGGCCCTCGGTCGCCTTGCCCCAGAAGTCGGTCCCGCCGGTGCGGCGCCGGCCGCCGCCCTGCGACGACGAGCGGTTGCCGCCCTGTGCCTGGCCACCGCCCTGGCGGTTCTTGCCCGAACGGCGCTTGCGACTGTTGCCGCCGCCGCCTTCGCTTCTGTCGTGCCCGGAGTTCTGCGGGTGTCCCCGAGGAGAACTCATCTAGGCCGCCTCCTCTTCGCTGCGGGCGACATCTTCGACGATGGCGTCGGACCGCAGCCCGAGGGCGGTGCGGAGCTCGGCGGCACTCAGGTCGCCCAGCGAACTCGACGCCGGCAGGACGAGGTCGGCGATGCGGCGCTTGCCGGCCACGACCTCCTCGACCCGCTCGTCGACCGTGCCCGGGCACACCAGCCGGTGACAGATCACGGTGTGGGCCTGGCCGATCCGCCACGCCCGGTCCCGGGCCTGGTCCTCCACCGCCGGGTTCCACCAGCGGTCGTAGAGGACGACGTGGCTGGCCGCGGTCAGGTTCAGCCCGGTACCGCCGGCCTTGATCGACACCACCAGCGCCCCGGGGCCGGTGCCCTCCTGGAACTCCTTCACCATCCGGTCCCGCTGCGTCCGGGTCAGCCCGCCGTGGTAGCAGTGGATCGGGAGCTTCGTCTTCTTGGTCAGGTGCTTGGCCAGCCGCTCACCCCACCGGGCGAAGTGGGTGAAGACCAGCATCCGCTCACCGGCCTCGAACACCGCCTCGATCAGCTCCTCGAGGCGGGCCAGCTTGCCGGAGCGCCCGTCCAGCGGAGCGTCCTTGTCGTCGTCCAGGTAGGCCGCCGGGTGGTCGCAGATCTGCTTGAGGTGCGTGATGGCGGCCAGGACGTGGCCCTTCCGGCTGGTGGAGTCGTCGTCGGCGGACGACGACTGCGACGCCAGCAGGTTGTCGAGGACGGCCTGGTACAGCCCGACCTGCTCCGGGGTCATGGCGCAGTGGTCGAGCTCGTCGATCTTGTC
>JAICGL010000066.1 GCA_025923175.1 Acidimicrobiia bacterium | reverse complement strand
GGGGGTGCGGGCGCCGATGTCGAGGCCGGCCGGAGTATGCACCCCCCGGACCTCCGTCTCGGCGAGGCCGAGTCCAGCCACCACGGCGTCGCCGCGGCTGCGCTTGGCCACCAGGCCGATGTAGGGCACGCCGGCGGCCACGGCGGCCCGCAGCACCGCCTCTTCGTCTGGACCGCCGTGGGTCGCGGTCACCACAGCGGCCGCCCCTTCGAGGACGGCGCCGTCGTAGGACTCGGCGTGATAGCCCAGGGCGACGGCCACCGACATCACCGCCCGGGCGATCGGTGTGTCGCCGTGGACCACCACCCGCGGCGCCTCAGCTGGGTCCGGCACGGCGGTCATGGCGCAGTCTGGCTTGCGGTCCAGTCGAGGATCCACTCATGAGAGCGGACCTCCGATGGCGACGCCGACGATACGGAGGGTGTAGTCATCAGTGAGGGCCCCGACGGCGACGCCGACGGCCGCCCCGACCAGCATCAGCCACACCGGGTTCACCGCCCAGCGGAGGAGCACGCCCAGCGCTCCGACGGCCAGGAGCGCCGTCGGAGCGTCGACGACGGCGTCGCGGGCCAGGAACCACGTCACGCCGACCATGAGGGCGACCGCAGCGGCGTTGAGCCCGTCGAGGGCTGCGGCGGTCACCGGCTTGGCCCGTAGCCGGGCGATCACAGGCTCGAGCACGGCCGTCATCACGAACGCCGGCAGGAAGATCGCCACCGTGGCCACCACCGCACCGGGCACACCACGGAGGAGGTAGCCGATGAACGTGGCGGTCGTGAATACCGGCCCCGGGGTGAGCTGCCCCAAGGCGATGGCGTCGAGGATCTGGCCGTCGGTCAGCCACCCGTAGCTGAGGACGAGATCCTTTCGCAGGAAGGCCAGCAGGACGTACCCGCTGCCGAACAGCAGCGCCCCGATCTTGAAGAACGCCCCGAAGATCCGAGGCAGGTCGGGATCGGCCGTCTGGGTGGCCGCCAGGGCGGGCAGTCCGAAGACGGCTGCCAGCGCGGTGCCCCCTGACAGGCGCTGTCGACATCTCCCCGCCGTGGCGGCCACCCCTGAGGCGGCCAGAAGGAGGACAGGCTCGTTGAAGCCCATCAGGTAGGCGGCCAGGACGCCAACTCCGATCCCCACGAGCAACCGGCTCGTGAAGGCGGTGCGACCAAGCCGGACCACCGCCACCAGGACGATCGCCACGACGACCGGTTTCACACCGAACAGGACGTCGTCGACTGCCGGCCTCGTGCCGTAACGCACGTAGGCCCAGGCCAGCGCCCCCATGATGAGCGCCGCCGGGGCGATGAACCCGAGCCCGGCCACGATGAGGCCGGGGATCCCGCCGTGGCGCCGGCCGGTGTACATCGCCACCTCGGTCGAGGTGGGCCCCGGGATGGCGTTGCTCGCGCCGATGAGGTCGAGGAACTCGGCGTTGGTCAGCCACCCTCGCTTCTCGACCACCTCGCGCTGCATGACGGCGATGTGCGCCGCCGGGCCGCCGACCGCGGTGAGCCCCAGGCGCAAGAAGAGCAAAGCGAGGGCCCCGAGACCGACGGTTGGCGTCGGTCTCGGGGCCTTTTCGCTCACCCCTGCATTAAAGCGGTCCTAGGACGCCATCCCCACGATCGGGCTCACCAGCTTCAGGGCCCCGGTGGAGCCCCGGAAGCTGGCCTGGCCGAAGGAGAAGATGCCGCCGTCGGAGGCCACCATCCAGTAGCCGTTGCCAGTGCGGGTCGATGCCATGCCGACGATTGGCTTGTTGAGCTTCTTGTCGCCCATCGAGCCGAGGAAGCTGGCGTCGCCGTAGGAGAAGATGCCGCCGTCGGAGGCCACGAACCGGTAGCCCTTGCCGCTGGCGGTGCGGTCCATCCCCACGATCGGCTTGTTCAGCTTGATCGCCCCGGTCGAGCCGTAGAAGGCGGCGTCACCGAAGGAGAAGATGCCGCCGTCCGACGCCACCAGCCAGTAGCCCTGGCCGCTGGCCGTCGACGCCATGCCCACGATCGGCTTGTTGAGCGGCTTGCCGCCCATCGAGCCGAAGAACTTGGCGTCGCCGAAGGCGAAGATGCCGCCGTCGGAGGCCACGAACCAGTAGCCCTTGCCCGACGGGGAGGCCGTCATGCCCACGATCGGCTGGACCAGCTTCAGGGCCCCGGTGGAGCCGAAGAAGGCGGCGTCGCCGTAGGAGAAGATGCCGCCGTCGGACGCCACCAGCCAGTAGCCGTTGTTGGACGGTGTGGCAGCCATGCCGACGATCGGCTTGGCCAGCTTCTTGCCGCCGGCGGAGCCGGCGAATGGCGGGCCGAAGGAGAAGATGCCTCCGTCGGCGGCGACGAACCGGTAGCCGGGGCCCGAGCCGACGACGAGGTCGCCGGTCCCGTCGCCGATGTCGAAGCTCCCGGCGTTCGGGTCGACACCCGCACCGTTGCAGGTGACGCAGGGCACGTCAGCGTCGGCCCGGGCGAACCAGTCGTAGGCGCCGTTGCCGTCACCGTCGACGAGGTTGCTGGCCCGGGAGCCCCACACCGCGGTGTGCCCGTCCGGCGAGATCGCCGGCATGTAGCTCGGGCCGTTGGCCTCGCCGGCCGCCGGGCCGATCCGGCTGACCGCCGATCCACCACCGGACACCTTGGCCACGAACACGTCGAATACGCCGTTCCCGTCGCCGTTCACCAGGTTGGGAGCGTCGGAGACGAAAGCGACCACACTGCCGTCGCCGTTGATGGCCGGCCGGCGGTTCTTGCCACCGCCCGGCACGTTGACCTGCATCGTCGTGTTGGACGACAGGTCACGAAGGTAGATGTCGGTGTCGGTGTTCTGGTCGGCGCTGCTCTTCGGCAGGTTGCTCTTGCCGCCGACCACGAACACGACCTTGGTGCCGTCGGCGCTGATGCGCGGCTCGTAGGCGTCACCGTTCGACGGGACGGGCTGCGGGTCGCTGTTCATCGACACCTTGACGATCGTCGTCCCGTCGGGCTTGGCGACGAACACGTCGGTGTAGTTCGGGATGGCGCCGACGGGGTCGTCGGCGTTGGAGGCCGTCATGGCCGTCTGGTCGGAGAGGAAGGCAACCGACCCGTCGTCGGCCACCGAAGGCATCCAGCTGGCCTTGTAGCCCGCCCGCCGGGTGGCGCTGTTGGAGTCGGGGTTGATCGTCGAGACCAGCTCCATGTTCCCGCTCTCCATGCTGAAGCGGTACACATTCGGCCGCCCGCTCCCGCTCTGCGGGATCCCGGCGAACTCGCCGGCCGAGTCGAAGGCCACCCACCTGCCGTTGGCGCTGATCGACGGGTGCTGCGAGGGCAGCGGCGACTCGCCGCCACCCGGCTTCATCGACAGCCGGCGCGTCTCGTTGCGCACCCGGTCCCGGACGAAGATGTCCAGCACGCCGTTGGTGTCGCCCGGCACGAGGTTGCCGGCCTCCGAGGCGAAGACGACGAAGCGGCCGTCGGCGCTCATGGCCGGGCTGATGCTGGCCCCATCGGCCTGCCCGCCCCCGCCCGGGATGCTGATTCGCTCGGTCTTCCCGACCCCCCGGTTGCGGATGAAGATGTCGCTGACGCCGTTCGTGTCACCGGACACGAGGTTCGACGAGTCGGAGGCGAAGGCGACCAGGTTGCCGTCCGCCGAGACCGCCGCCGGCGCGTCGGGTGCCGGAGCAAAGGACTCGGCATCCCGGCGGTTGCTACCGGTGGCGTAGACGCTGACCCGCAGCATCCGGTACGACTCGTAGCCGCTGCCGCCGTCGCCCATCTGGGCCACGAACACGTCCATGGCGCCGTTGGTGTCGCCGTCGGTCAGGTTGTCGGCCGTCGACTCGAAGGTGACGAGTGCGCCGTTCGCGCTGGCCGACGGGAACTCGGCCGGGCCGTTGGCCACCACGTCCTTGTGCACGCTGACGATGGCCTGGCCGGGGTTGTGGATGAACACCTGCGGGTCGATGTAGCGGTTGCTACGGGAGAACGGAGCCGCCGAGGAGTAGAGGTTTGCACCCCCACTGCCGAGTGCGGTCCAGGTCGGTGCCACATCGCCGCCGGCCCGGCAGGGGCAGTTGGCGTAGATCGTGGGCTTGGAGCCGCCCTGGGCGGGCGACTGGTAGATGTCGCCGATGCCGTCGTTGTCGTACCCCTCGGCGATGAAGGTGATCTTCTGCCCGTCAGCGGTGATCGACGGCAGATATGCCTTGGCCGCGCTGGTCAGCATCGTCGCGGCGCCGCTGCCGAGCCGGTAGACGAAGATGTCGTCACCCTTGGCGTGGCCGCTGCCGAGGTTGGTGGACTCGGACGTGAAGGCCACGATGGTGCCGTCGCCGCTGATGGTCGACTCGCCGCTGCGGCCGTCGCCGGCGGCGCCGCCGGTGGCCGAGCTGACGAGCTCCGTCTTGTCGGAGCGGGCGTAGACCTGCTGGCCGCCGGCCCCACCGACGAGGTTGCCGGCCATGGACGTGAACGACGCGGTGCCGTTGTTGGCCACCGAGGCGCCGAAGCTGTGGCCGTCACCGCCGCCACCGGAGGTCGACACTGAGGCCAGCCGCAGCGACCCGTCGTCGACGTGGTACACGAACACGTCGACGGTCCCGCCGTTGCCGTCAGGGCCGAAGTTCGTGGACGACGACTCGAAGGCGATCCAGTGGCCGTCGGGGCTGATCGACGCGCCGAGGCTGTCGCCGTCGCCTTGGACCCCGCCGGGACCGACGCTGACGCGAACGGTCGAGATCACCGAGGGCGCCTCGCCGGGGTCGGCCGGCGACCCGCCGGAACCAGCGGAGGGCGGCGTGGGCGGCCGGCCGGGGTTGATGGTGGTGAGGAAGACGTCGGTACGGCCGTTGGTGTCGCCGTCGACCAGGTTGTCGGCCGCCGACGCGTACACGATCTTGGTGCCGTCGTCGCTCATCGTGCGCTTGGAGCACCGGCGGGCGTTGAGCGCCGAGCAGGCCAGCGAGCTACCGCCGTCGGGGCGGGAGTTGCGCTCGGCGCCTGCCCGACCGTCACCCACACTCACCCGCTCGATCGCGCCCACGGGGGTGGCCGACCGTGCGGTCAGGATGCCTGGGCCGGCGGCAAGCCCCGCCACCAGCACCGCTGTTCCGAGCAACCCCATTTTCCGGCGCCCCGTGCGCCAGTTGGAGCTGTGACTTCCCCTCATAACAAACCCCCAGCCTCTTGATGCGTTCGCCGTACACGAGGGACGCGCGTATGGGCCCGAATGCGAGCCATACGTTGTGTCATTCGCCGCGAAAGGCCGCATTCCTGCCAAAGCGGACGAAAGGGTTCAGAGTTCCCCAAAAAGTCATCCGCTCGGCAGCCGGTTACGCATACTGGCCTTTATTGCAACCAGTTTGCCGGAGGTGGGGGCGAGGTCTACCGTTCGGGCGGTGAGTTCCTTGACCGGAGACGAGCTCTTCCGGCTGGAACGGGTGACCTGTCGGTACGGCTCCGAGCCCGTCCTCGTCGACGTCGATCTCGCCGTCGCACCGGGCGAGTTCGTCGGCGTCGTGGGCCCGTCGGGCTCGGGCAAGACGACCCTGCTGCGCACGGTCATGGGGACCGTCCGACCGGTTGTCGGCACGGTCCGGCGCCGGACCGGGCTCAGCATGGCGTACGTGCCCCAGACCGAGACCGTGAACTGGAACTTCCCGGTCACGGTGGGCGAATGCGTGCTCATGGCCCGGGGCGGGCGGAGGCTGCCGTGGCCGAGCCGCTCGGAGCGGGCCGAGGTCACCCGGACCCTCGACCGGCTCGGGATCGGGGAACTCGAGGGGCGCCACATCCGCCAGCTGTCCGGCGGGCAGCAGCAGCGGGTCTTCATCGCCAGGGCGCTGCTCCGCCAACCCCAGCTCCTCCTGATGGACGAGCCCACGGCCGGCGTCGACGTCAAGACCCGCCACGAGATCCTCCACGTCCTCCACGAGCTGAACGCCGACGGCCTTGCCATCGTGCTCACCACCCACGACCTGAACGGCGTAGCGGCCCACCTCCCGCAGCTCGTCTGCCTGAACCGGGAGGTGATCGCCGCCGGCAAGTCGGCCGAGGTGCTCATCCCCGAGGTGCTGGAGCAGACCTACGGCGCGCCGATGGACGTCCTCGAGCACGCCGGGATGCCGCTCGTCGTCGACCACTACGAGCCCAACACCGGCGTGGTAGCGGAGGGTCAGGTGCAGCCCCCGAACGTGCTTCCCCTCCATCGGCGGGACGCGGCGTCGTGAGTTTCGACGAGTTGCTCCGGCCGTTCGAATTCGAGTTCTTCGTCAACGGCTTGACCGTCGCCACGCTGGCCGGCGCGCTGTGCGGCCTCGTCGGCGTCTACGTGGTGCTCAAGGGCATGAGCTACATCGGCCACGGCCTCTCCCACGCCATCTTCGGGGGTTTCGCCGCCAGCGCCCTGCTCGGCGTCAACTTCTTCCTCGGCGCCGGTGCCTGGGGCTTTGCCGCCGCCATGATGATCAACGGCGTCACCCGGCGGCGGGCGATCGGCTCCGACGCCGCCATCGGCGTGATCACCACGGCGTCGTTCGCCATCGGCGTGGCGCTCATCAAGCGGTACGGAAGCGGCGGGAAGAACCCCGACTCCCTGCTCTTCGGCCAGATCCTCGGAGTGAGCGACGCCGACGTGTGGCTCCTGGCCGCCGTGACGCTGGCCGCCGCCCTCGTGGTGTTCTTCCTCTACCGCCCGCTGCTGTTCTCCACCTTCGACCCCGAGGTGGCCGAGGTCTCCGGCGTGGCCACCGGCCGGGTCGACGCCCTGCTCACGCTGGTGCTGGCCGCCTCGATCCTGGCCACCATGACGGTCCTCGGCGTCACCCTGGTGGCCGCCGCGCTGGTGATCCCGGCCGTCGTCGCCCGGATGCTGACCGACTCCTTCGGCCGGATGCTGATCCTGGCCACGGTGATCGGCGCCGTCTGCGGCTTCGTCGGGATGAACCTGAGCTACCACCTCGACATCCCGTCCGGCCCGATGATCGTCCTGACCGGCGCGGCCCTCTTCGCCGCCGTCTTCATCTCCACCGGCCGCCGGGGCCTCCGCCGGGCCGGCGTGCTCCACGAGCACAGCGGAGCGCTCACCGCCTGACCAACACCCGACGACTGGCCGCCGAGTGACTGACAAGGCGCCCCGATCAGGACCCGGCAATATCGCTCGCCTCGCGAACTGGCGTTCCTCACCGCGCGATAACCGCGGTCAGGAACGCCAGAACGAGAGAGCGCACCCGTGCCGGTCTTGCTCGTTTGCGGCCGCTGCGGCGTTCCGATGGCGCGTCGCCATTCGCTGTGGAGCGATCAGGTTTCGGTCGGCATGGGAAGGCCGTCGTAGCCGAGCACCCAGTCAGCCCCCCGCTCTGCGCCCGCCGGGCGGGCCGGAGCCAAGTGCCGCTGTGGCCGGCCAGGACCGCTCCAGGTGATCAGTTCGACGACCCGGTCGAGGAGCAGGCCGAAGGCCTCGACGGAGTCGACCTGAGCGGTCGCATGGGCGGTGGTGTCGGTGCCGGGCCGGCGGACGGCCAAGTCGGCCCAGCCGTCGGCGGAGAGGACGACGTCGGCCTGGGCGTTCGGCCGGGAGGCCCGCCAGCGCAGCGACCGGGTCTGCTCCGTCTCGTCGCCGACCCAGCTGATCGGATGCACCCTGATCCCGGCCGCGGTCCACACGAACCATCGTCGCTGGATCTCGGCGGCGGCCTGGTCGAGGTCCAGGACGGTTCGATCGACGGATCGGCCCACGACGACAACCTAGTGCCCGCCGCGACGGGGACGACGAGGCGTCCGCCGCGCTTCAGCGACTCACCCCGACCAGCGCAGCCGCAGCACCTCCCCCGGCCCGGTTGCCTGCCACTCTTCGTTGAGCCTGGGGATTCGGGCTCGGATCCGTTCGATCCGATCGGCGTCGAGTTCCGGCTCCGGCCCGGTCCCGGGAAAGGCTGAGAATGCCGCCACGAGGCCCTCGGCGGCAAGCAGGTCGTCGATGTGGGCGCCGACCAGCGGATCGTTCGGCGGAGGGATGCGCCGTGGGTCGCGAGCGCCGTAGGCCTGCACCGACTGCAGCGTCGCGCCGGCGGCGACGAGGCCCCAGAACCCGAACTCCAGTCCGAGCTCGTCTTCAACGACGTAGTGGACAAGGTCGTGGGGCAGCACCGGCCCATAGTCGTAGACGGCGAACTGCACCGCCTCCGCTCCCGGCCGGCTGACGACCGCCCGGTGCGGTCCCGACTCGACCTTCACGATGCTGATATCCACGACGGCAAGTGTGGCAGGGGGGTCACGGGAATGTCCTCGCCGTCACCACCGACGTTGCCTTCCAGAAGGGGGCCGGGACACCGTTACGGTGACCGGATGGCGCTGGCGACGTACAAGGATCTCGTGATCGACGCTTCCGATGCGCTTCTGTCAGGGGCGTTCTGGGCGGGGGCGCTGGGGCTGCGGCTGGAGGAGAACGGGCCTGACGATGTGGTGCTGCGGGGGCCGACCCCGGCGCACACCGTGTGGATCGATCAGGTGCCCGAGACCAAGACGGTCAAGAACCGGGTGCACATCGACGTCCACACCGGCGACATCGGGGCGCTCACCGCGCTCGGCGCCACCGTCCTCAACGACACCGACTTCCGCTGGGTCGTGATGGCCGACCCGGAGGGGCAGGAGTTCTGCGCCTTCCTGCTGGAGCAGCCGCCCGACGATCTCCTCTACGAGATCATCGTCGACTGCGCCGATCCCGAGGCCGTGGCGGCGTGGTGGGGCAACGTCTTCGGCGTCAAGGTCGACAGCCATGACCACGATCTGGGTGCCTACTTCAGCTTCGAGGGGCTGCCGGGCACGTCGTTCGACGGGATGTCGTTCGTGCCGGTGCCCGAGCCGAAGACGGTCAAGAACCGCGTCCACTGGGACGTGAAGGGGTCGGTGCCTGCGCTCCTCGAAGCGGGGGCCCGGATGATCCGGCCGGCCACCGAGGACCCCGAGCCCGACCGCGACTGGGACGTCCTTGCCGACCCCGAGGGCAACGAGTTCTGCGTCTTCGCGCCGTAGTCGTTAACGGGACGAAAAACCTCCGGCCGCGAAGGCCTCGAATGCCCCCAAAGGCCCGTCCTCACATGGACAGGGGGGGCGTCATTCCGGACAGTGGCGTACCGAAGGGCTCGAACGTCCCCTGGGAGGAGGTCATGATGCGGAGCCTCGGTGCCGTTCTCCTATTGCTCACGTTCGTCGTGCTGGTGCTGGACTCGCGCCGGCTTCGCTCGCTTGTTCGCTCGAAAGGCGGGCCGCGACGCGAGCCTCAGGCCGGGATCCCAGCCGGCGACCCGGATCGGGTCGGGCTGACGCTGCGCCAGATCCAGATGCGCATTCCTGTCGACCGTCAGGACGGCGGCGCCTCCGCTGCATAGAGAGCGTCGATCACGTCGGCGTACTTGGCGGCGATGGGCTTGCGCTTGAGCTTCATCGTCGGGGTGAGCTCGTCGCCGGCGGGCTCCAGTCGACCGGCAGGATCCGGAACCGCTTGATCTGCTCGATGCGCGACAGCTGGCTGTTGGCTCTGGCGACGGCGGCCTCGACGATGGCCTGCACACCGGGGTCCTCACAGAGGGCGGCCGGGTCGGCGCTGGGCAGGCCGTGCTGGGCGGCGTAGGCCGCTGTAAAGCAGTTGACAGTTGCCGGCCGCCCACCGTCCGTGATCCGAAACCACAACCTTACGGATAGTGTGCAAAGAACTTACGGATAACTACGGTCCGTATACGCCTTCACCGCACTCATTTGCCGAGTGTCAATAGTTTAAAAAATCGTGTCTATCGCCGCTGCCAGTGAGGCGGTAACTTGCCCGAGTGATTTGGGGGATTGGCTTCTGGGCCGACGTTCGCGCGGCAGCGGTTCTCTTCGTGCTGGGGGCGGTGCTCTTCGCTCTCCTCGTGGGTTTTGCCATGGGCCCGGCCGGACGGCCAATCCCTCCGCGGCGCCGCGCCGGCGGCTTCAGCCGGGCGCTCGCCGATCGAGCCGGGGGGGAGGGGGACACCGAATGAGACTGATAAGAACGCGTACGGCCGCGGTGATAATGGCGGCGCTCATGGCGGCGGCCTGTGGCCAAAAGCCGAGCACAATTCGCGAAAGTTCCGCCGACAGAGCGAGGGATTTCCAGTTCGACGCTCCAGCCGACCCGACCGAGGAAGCGCGCGGCGAGGAGCCCGCCGCAGAGGCTGACACCAGCGTTCCCGCGACGACCCCGGCGCCCGATCCTGTCGCCGCCCCCCAGCCTGGTGGCGACGGCACTGCCGCTGTCGCGCCCCCGGCGCCGGAGTCGGCACCCCCGGGTCCCGTGAGCCGCCGCTCTCGGTCTCGGACGGCAGCGTCGGGCCCCGGTGAGGTGTTCTACGAGTATTCGGAAGAACCCCGGGGCGAGCCGGGCCCGAGCCGCTCCTCGAGCGGACGGGACCACTCCGCCAGCGCCCCCGTCCCGCAACCTGGTCCGCCTCGCGAGGCACTCGAAGGATCGGTCGACCGGACCGGTGTCACCGACAACACGATCCGGATCGGGATCCACGCCCCTGTGACCGGGGCGGCACCCTTCCCCCAGCAGGCCTTCGAGCAGGCCGACGACCTCTACTGGAAGTTCCTCGCCGAGAAGGGCGGCGTCCACGGCCGCAACGTCGAGGTCGTCTTCCGCGACGACAAGTACAACCCCACCAGCGCGGTCCAGGCCTGCCGGGAAATGGTCGAAGAGCAGAAGGTCTTCGCCATCATCGGCTTCGCCGGCGCCGACCAGATCACCGCCTGCGCCCGCTACGCCGACTCGGTCAACGTCCCCTACTTCTCGGGCGGCGTCAATGAAGACGGCCTTGCCGGTCTCAACCGGTACTTCGCCATCTCCCAGACCTACGACCAGCAGTCCACCACGCTGGCCAAGCTCATGAAGAACAGGATCGGCAAGACGAAGGTGGCCATCGTGGTCATCGCCTCGCCATCCCTCAACAACACGGTGAAGAGCATCACCTCCGCCGTGCTGAGAGCCGGTGGGCTCCAGATCGTCCGCAACAGCCGGATCGGCAAGTACGCCTCCGACGCCGAGCTTCTCTCGGAGGCGCAGCAGCTGCGCAACGTCGGAGCCGAGGTGGTGTACATCATCGCGGCGCCGATCCCCTTCATTAAGTTGGCGACGAACGCCCAGGCGCAGGCCTACCGCCCGGTGTGGGTGGGGCCCGGCACCACCAACGGCCTGGCCGTGGTCACTTCGGCGGGATGCCCGTCGATCGACGAGGCCAAGTTCCTCTCGCCCTTCCCGCAGCTCGACGCCATCGACGAGCTCGACGGTAACTACAAGCCAGCCTTCCGCAAGCACGTCGGGGCCAACCCCGATGACATCGGCATCCTGATGTGGGGCCAGAACAAGACCATCCACCAGATGCTCGAAGCCACCGGTCGCGACCTTTCCCGCCAGAGCTTCTTCAAGACCGTGACCAGCGGGAAGGTGTTCCACTCCAACGTCTAT
>JAICGL010000065.1 GCA_025923175.1 Acidimicrobiia bacterium | reverse complement strand
TGGCTGTCCCACAGGAGGTTCCCGAGGGGGCCGACCATGGTGCCGTCGACGTCGGCGTAGAGAAGTTTGATGGCCGCCATCAGGCCGTGAGCTCGTCCTCGGCGCTATAGCCGGGCCGGGCCAGCGTGCGGAGCGGCGGCCGTTCCCGGACCTCGACGAGGACGTCGTGACCCCGGTGCTCGCCGTCGAAGAGCACGAGGTGGGCCGCCTCCCGTTCCGGGATCCCGGCTCGCCGGAGGGCGGTGGTGAGGATGGCCATGGCCTGGGGGGAGAGCTGGTCGAGGGGCCGGTGGCGGTGCCGGCGGGTGCCCAGGTCGACCTGGGCCAGGGCCGGGAGGCCGTGGCGGGCCACGACGTCGACCACCAGGGCGAGGTCGACCCCCCAGCCGCAGACGATGGGGAGCGCCTCGAGCACCGTCCGGCGGCCGGCGTACTCGCCGGCCAGCGGCTGCACGACCCCGGCCAGGTGCGGGAAGAGGCGGGCGATGAGGGGACGGGCGACGAGCTCGGTGACCCGTCCGCCGCCGTTGGCCCGTCCGCCGCCGGGGCGGCGGTAGAAGCCCTTCACGAACTGGACCGACGGCGAGGTCAGCAGGGGGCCGAGCAGGCCGGTGACGAAGCGGGGACCGAAGTCGGTGATGTCGCCGTCGACCCAGGCCACGAGGTCGCCGGTGGAGGCCGCCAGCGACTTCCAGATGGCATCGCCCTTGCCCGACCCGGGGCCGGCGTCGGGGAGGATCTCGGCCGAGTGCACCACCTTGGCGCCGGCCGCGACCGCCGCGTCGGCCGTTCCGTCGGTCGAGTGATCGTCGACGACCAGGATTTCGTCGAGGAGGGGGACGCCCTCCGCCAGCCGGCGGCGGGCGATCTCGACGATCCGGCCGATCGTGGCCGCCTCGTCCCGGGCCGGGATGCAGAGCGAAATGGTGAGGCCCGCCGCTTCCTTGCGGGCGGCAAGGCGGCGGGGGTCGAAGTCGCGGTGGGAAAAGACAGGACCGGCGGCATGCACGGGCCGGAGTCTTCCATCTCGGCGGGCTGCCCTGCGCTTTGACGCTCCCGGGCGAGACCTGTCAACCTTGTTGGCGCAAACACGCGCTCATCCAGAGCGGCCGAGGGACAGGCCCGTTGACGCCGCGGCAACCAGTGTGAGCCCACCCGGGCGAAGCATCAGGTGCCAATGCCTGACCGATGAGCAGCCGAAGAGCGGAACTCCCGCTCGAGGCGCTCGAGAGCGCGTCGAGTACACCGAAAAAGGGAGACCGTCGTGACGTTCATAGCGCAGCTCAGTTGCCGGGAGTGCGGGCGTGCCTACGAGGTGGCGCCGCTGCACGTCTGTGAGTGGTGCTTCGGCCCGCTCGAGGCGGCCTACGACTACGACGCCATTCGGGCCTCGGTCAGCCGGGAGAAGATCGCCCAGGGGCCGTCGAGCATCTGGCGCTACGCCGACCTGCTGCCGGCCGACCGGGGCAGCGCCGTCGACCTCGGCGCCGGCTTCACGCCGCTGGTGCGGGCGGAGCGCCTGGCCGGCGCTCTCGGTCTCGGCGAGCTGTGGATCAAGAACGACACGCTCAACCCCACCAACTCGTTCAAGGACCGGGTGGTGGCGGTGGGGCTGTCGAAGGCCCTGGAGTTCGGCTTCAAGACCGCCGCCTGCGCCTCCACCGGCAACCTGGCCAACTCGGTGGCCGCCCATGCCACCCGGGCGGGGATGAAGAGCTACGTGTTCATCCCGTCCAACCTGGAGACGGGCAAGGTGGTGGCCACGGCCATCTACGGCGGCAACGTCGTGGCCGTGAACGGCAACTACGACGACGTCAACCGGCTCTGCGCCGAACTGGCCGGCACCTACCCCTGGGCCTTCGTGAACGTGAACTTCCGGCCCTATTACGCCGAGGGGTCGAAGACGCTGGCCTTCGAGACGGCCGAGCAGCTCGGCTGGCGCTTCCCCGACCACGTGGTGGTGCCGATGGCCAGCGGGTCGCAGCTCACCAAGATCCGCAAGGGGTTCGAGGAGCTGGCCAAGGTCGGTCTGATCGACGAGGAGCCCGCCGTACGGGTGTCGGGCGCACAAGCCCTCGGATGCTCGCCGATCGCCGCTGCGTTCCTGTCGGGCTCCGACACGATCAAGCCGGTCAAGCCTGAGACGATCGCCAAGTCGCTGGCCATCGGGAATCCGGCGGACGGGTACTTCGCCCTCGACGTCGTCCGCTCCAGCGGGGGCGGGATGGCGGCTGTGACCGACGAGGAGATCATCGACGGCATGAAGCTCCTCGCCCGGACGGAAGGGATCTTCACCGAGACCGCCGGCGGGGTGACGATCGCCACGCTCAAGAAGCTGACCGAGGAGGGTGTGATCCGCCCCGACGAGTGCGTTGTGGCCTACATCACCGGCCACGGCCTGAAGACGCTGGAGGCGCTCATCGACACGGTGGGCCCGACGGCGACGATCGCCCCGACCATCGACGCCTTCACCAGCACCTTCGACATCGACGAGGAGTCGTAGTTATGAGCACGACCGTCCGCATCCCCACCGCCCTGCGCACGCTGACCGGCGGCTCCAGCGAGGTCTCGGTCGACGGTGGGACTGTCGGCGAGATCCTCAAGAGCCTCGACGCCGCCCACCCCGGCATGAACGAGCGCCTCTTCGACGAGTCCGGTTCGCTGCGACGCTTCGTCAACGTGTTCGTCGCCGAGGAGGACATCCGCTTCCTCGACGGACTGTCGACCCCGGTCGCCGAGGGTCAGACGGTATCGATCATCCCGGCGGTCGCCGGCGGCTGACGCTCCCCCTGGCGCACCCGAAAGGGCCTGCCAGGGAGAGGCGCCTACGCAAACGAGGGCGGTTACGCCGGACGGGACCGGCGGCCCTGCCCCGTGCGACGCCCGAGACCGCGGGCAGGCCGTCCGTCGGGCTTCCGGCGGGGGGTCGGGGTGCCGGCGGCTGCCGCCCAATCCCGTTTGGCCCGCTCCGGCTTGGCCCGCTCCGGCTTCCGCTCGGCCGACTGGGGCCGCAGAACGACGGCGGGACCGCTGAGGTCGGGGGCGGTGGTGCGGGTCGGGAAGCCGAGGGCCCGTTGCAGCGCCTTGACGGCCGCGGCCGTGTCGTCGGTGACCAGCGACAGGACGGTGCCCCCTGCTCCCGCCCGGCCCGTCCGGCCCGAGCGGTGGACATAGGCCTTCTCATCCTCCGGCGGGTCGAAGTGCAGCACGCAGCCCACGGCGTCGACGTGAATCCCCCGGGCGGCGACGTCGGTGGCGACCAGCGCCTGCACCCGTCCTCCGGAAAAGGCGGCCAGCGCCTTCTCCCGCTGGACCTGGGTGCGGTCGCCGTGGATGGCGGCCACTGAGACGCCGGCCTGGTGCAGCTGGCGGGCCAGTCGGTCGGCACCCCGCTTCGTTCGGCAGAACACAACCGTCGAGCCGTGCCGTATGACGATCTGGGCGGCGACGTTGGCCCGCTCGGTCTTGTGGGTCTTCCAGAAGAGGTGCTGGCGACGGTCCTCCTCGGCGGCGACGTCCACCTGGTGGACGAACGGGTCCCGCTGGTAGCGCTTGACCAGCACGTCGATCTCGCCGTCGAGCGTGGCCGAGAAGAGGTACGTCTGGCGGTCCGGCCGGACCCGGTCGAGCAGGCGGCGGACCTCGGGGAGGAAACCCATGTCGGCCATGCGGTCGGCCTCGTCGACGACGACGATCTCGACGTCGCAGAGGTCGGCGTTGCGGCGCTCGATGAGGTCGGCGAGGCGGCCCGGTGTGGCGACGACGATGTCAGCGCCGCGGCGCAAAGCGGCCAGCTGGGCGCCGAACCCGACTCCTCCATAGAGCGCAACGACCCGGCGCTGACGGGTGGCGGCCAGGGGGGTGAGCGCACGCTCGATCTGGGCAGCCAGCTCCCGGGTGGGTGCCAGGACGAGCGCCCGGGGCTTGGACGGCTTGGCCCGGGAGACCCGGGTGACGAGCGGGATCCCAAAGGCCAGGGTTTTGCCCGAGCCGGTGGGCGCCCGGCCGCAGATGTCGCGACCGGCGAGGCCGGCCGGGATCGTGGCCGCCTGGATCGGGAAGGGTTGGTTGACGCCCTGCTCGGCGAGGCGCGAAGCGAGATCGGCGGAGACGCCGAGGTCGGTGAACGTGACAGGCAAGGACAATGTTCCAGTGCTGCTGGCGCCGGTTGGCGCTCCGGGGCGACGGGCCCGATCGGCCACCTCTCCGAAGCGCCCGGGATCGTCCCGGACGGCGTCGCGGCTACAGCCGGAGAGGCGTGGCCGCAAAAGGGAAGAAGTGTCGAATCCCGGGACGGCCCGTCGGCTTACCGAGCCGACGATCACCCGACGACGGTCGGGCGGTGCAGCATCAGACTAACAGGAGCGCCAGATTTCGCCGCTCTCGACCATTATCCGGACGCGTGCCTGCCGGCCCCGGACCCGTCGCCAGCGCGGGTCCAGGACCGGCAGACGGTCGTGGTGATCTACCGGCGCCACCAACCGCGGCGGCCCTTGCGGTCGCCACGGTCCTTGCCATTGTCCTTGCCCTTGTCGTCGCCCTTGGCTTCGTCGTCGGCACCGGCCTCCCGGACCTTGAAGCCGCCGCGGGTGACCTCGACGGACTCGCCGCCGCTGCTGCAGGCCGCCAGGGTGCCCTTGTCGCCAATGGTCGGCTTCGAGAACTTCTGGGGCTCACTAGTCGGGGCGATGGTGAAGGCAAAGTCCTTGCCGGCCAGTTCGCCGCCGCCCCGCTTGCCGCGCTCGCCCTTGCCACCGCGCTCGCCCTTGCCGCCCCGCTCGCCTTTGCCGTCGCGCTCGCCCTTCTTGGCGGGCTCGGCGACCTCCGAGTCCTCGCCGGCTTCCCAGGGAGCGATCTCGTCGAGCAAAGCGGTGCCGTCCTCGTCCGCGGCGGCCGGCGCAGGAATCTTGGGCGCACTGGGCGCGCCGGGCATCTCGGGTGCCTGCTTGTCACCCTTGTCGCCCTTGCCCTCGCGCTTGCCGCTGCGCTTGATCGTGCCGGTCACTGCCACGATGCCGGCGGAGTCCTTGGAGAGGCAGGTGATCTCTCCGACCAGGCCTTCCATCACGTTGTCGCCCTTGTGGGCGAAGCGGACCATCCCGCCGGCGTCGGTGGGCTGATCCCCGCTGCGGCCCCGGATCTGAAGGCCGTAGGAGTCGGTCGTTCCCCGGCTGACCGCCCGACCAGCGACCGAAAGCTTGGCGTCACCCTGCCGGTCGCCCCGGCTGTGGTCGCCGCGGCCGTGGCGGCCGCCTTTGTGGTCCGGGCTGACGCTGTCGGCCAGCGCGAGACCCGGCAGTACGGCAGTAGTAGTGACGATGGCGCCCCATGTGAGGAGCTGTCGCTTGAGCGGCCCCATGCACCCTCCTTCGATTCCGTGCGGCCCGTGGTGCGCAGAGGGATCTCCGGTTTGCCCGGATTGCCCAAATCGACCGTCAGCTCAAGGTTTCTATTCGCGGAAGGCCCTCGGCCGACCGCGCGGCTCTCAGCGTTGCCTCAGCCCGCAGGTCGCCAGGCGGCCCCGTCCATCTCCGGGCCCTCATCACCGACGCCGCCCCAGAACAACAGCTCCGAGCCCGTCCATACCAGGACTGCGGCGCTCCTCGTCGAGATCGGCGGAAGCGGCAACTCCTCCCACCGATCGTCGGCGATGCGGTACTCGAGCACCCGCGCCGACTGGGCGGCGGCGGCATGGATACGCCCCGGGCCGCCTTCGGCGATCGAAGCCCCTGACTGCGCGTCAAGCGTGGCGGTTCGGCGCCAGGTGCCCTCCGGCGACCGCCGGGCTAACCCGTGCAGTTCGCCAGACGTACCCGTCCACGTGAAGAGCTCCCGATCGAGCGAGACGCCGAGGGCGAACGGATCCGTGGTCGTGGTCTGGCGCGCAGAATTGTCCGGCGAAAGCTTCGGGGGCACGCCTGTTACCTCGCTCCACGCGTTGCCCGTGGCGTCGTAGGCGGCGAGACGGCCGTGGCGCCAGACCAGCGGTCGGGCCCCATCGGTGACGGTGACGGCGCTGCCGTCGTCACCACTCCACGGTGGCGGCACGTCGGCGATTCGCCGCCACCTGTCGCTGACCGGGTCGTAGGCGGCGGCCGCAGGATCGTGGATCACGCTGTCGATCGGGCAGCATCGCCCGAACCCGCCCCAGACGACCATCTCCGTACCGGTCCAGACGGCCTGGTGGTTCGCCCGGGCCCCGATCGGCGATGCCGGCACCACCCGCCACCGCCGGGTCGCCGGGTCATAGGAAGCACCGTCGGAAAAGAGGGTGCCCGGCCGACCCTGCCCACCCCAGAACAGCACCTCCCTTCCCGTCCACACCGCGCTGGCCCCGAAGCGGCCGGCGATCGGCGACGCCGGCAGCACCTCCCACCGATCCATCGCCGGGTCATAGGCGGCACCATCGGCTGCGGCCTCGTGGACGTCGCCAGCCTGCCCGCCCCACACCACGAGCTTTCGCCCGGTCCACGCCGCAGCCATGCCACCGGCGGGCGGAACGGGCGCCTCCGCGATCCGCCGCCACGACCCCGGAGGGGACCCTCCGCGAGCGGGCTCCTCCGAGGACGTCGATCTTGTCCGGGCGGGTTCGGCGGATTCTGAACTCGAGCACGCAGCCAGGAGAACCAGCGCCCCGAGGACGATGAGGAGCCGAAGGCGGGGTTCGCGTGCCATGACGAAATACTTCCGGAAAAACCGCCCCAAGAGGCGTCATCCGGGTTTTGCGGATATAGGAGGCCGCATCCACCTTTCGCCTCGGCGACAGCAGGTTTGCACCTTGAAGACCCCGAACACCACGGCGGCAGTATCAGGCCCCCTTTGATCTGTGAGCCGTCGCGCTGGGTGTTCACTGCGTCGGCCAGTGAGGAGTATCCAAACATGCCCCCCGTGCCGTCTTCTCGCGTCCGTTCGACGCGCCCGAAACCTCGGCGAGTGCTCCACGCACTCTTCCTCGCCATCGCTTTGCTGGTGCCGACGCTGACCAACGGGATCATCGGCGCCACCGCCGCCCTGCCCCCGACGCTGGCCACCGACAAACACGACTACCTGCCCGGTGAGACCGTGCACATCACAGGTTCGGGCTACGACGCAGGCGCCTCGTACGCCGTTCCCGTCCGCCGCCCCGACTCGAGCATCATCAAGGGCGACGGATCCTTCACTCCCGGCTGGGACGTCGTCGTCGCTGACGCCGGCGGCAACATCGCCTACGACTACCAGCTCGACGGCATCGCCGGTCTCTACGAAGCGCGCACCTACGCGCACCCCTTCTCGGGCAACTGGGCCCAAGCACCGCTCTCCAGCGTGAAGTTCACCGACGCCCTCACGGTCAACCTCGACCAGTGCGCCAACCTCACGACGCCCTGCACCTGGCAGAACGGCAACCTGAACCAGAACAACTCGGCCTATGCCGAAGGTGAGGTCGTCCCGTTCCGCCTCGCCATCGAGGACTTGGACCCTGGGACGCACACCATCCACATCAACTACGACTTCACGTCCGGCGGTCACGAGGCCTACGACTTCCTCGCCACCTACAACGCCACCGAGACGGTCAACCTGTGCGCACCGGGTGGCGGCGGCGTGTCGAGCCTCTGCGCCGGTGGCCTTCCGCCCGCCCAGACGATCCCCTTCGAGTCGGACCCGTTCGCCGTTCCCGACGCCAACAACCTCACGGTCGCAGGGGCCGAAGCCGCCTCGGGGGTGTCGCGCCTACTGACGTACTTCGGGGCCACGGTCCTCGATGTGACCGTACCGGTGCATGACGGGCCGACGGACGGCAACAGCACCGCCGATATCGTGGTCACCTTCACCACCACCGGGGCCTCATCGGCCGTGCTCTTCGCCTGGGGTGGTCACCTCGCCGCCTCGTCCTACTGGATCGAGGGCACCGCCCCCGACGGCGCCGGCGAGATCAGCGGAGCCCCCTGGCACATGCGTACCCAGCAGCTCGACGGGTCCGGGAACAAGAACCAGGACCGGAGCATCCAGCCCTCGGCCATCATTCCGCCTCCCGCCATGGGCTCCATCACGATCATCAAGGACACGGTTCCCGACGACCCGCAGGACTTCGCCTACACCAGCACCCTCCCGGGGTTCGAAACCTTCACCCTCGATGACGACGGCAACGAGACCGATCCCGGTCCCTTCCGGAGCCTGACGGTCGACGTTGCGCCTGGCGAGTACAGGGTTACGGAGGTCCTTCCGGTCGACGAGTTCGACCTGACCGCACTGGTCTGCGTCGATCCCAGCGGTAACACGACCACCGACCTCGCGACCGGTCTGGCCTCGATCAACCTGGCCGCCAGCGAAAGCGTGGTCTGCACCTACACCAACACCAAACAGGCTCCGGCGGGCACGCTCATCATCGAGAAGGACACGATCCCGAACGGATCCACGCCCTTCAGTTTCACGCCCGGCGGCTTCAACAGCGGCGACGCCTTCGTCCTCGATGACGACGGCACGGCCTTGCCGAACCCGAACAGCATGAGCTTCCCGGTCCCCGGCGACGTGGCCCTCACGGTCACCGAGACCACGGTCACCGGCTTCGTGCTGAGCGACATCGTGTGCACGAACGCGGCCGGCCCGATCCCGGCGGCTCGCGTCACGGTCAACATCCCGTCCGTCACCGTCACCGTGCTGGACGACGAGGTTGTCACCTGCGTGTTCACGAACCGGCAGCAGGGCCGGATCATCATCCGCAAGAACACCGTTCCCAACGACCCCCAGGACTTCCTGTTCATCGCCGCCGGTAGCGGGTTGAGCAACTTCCTCCTCGAGGACGACGGCAACGAGATGGTTGCGCCCTTCAACAGCCAGACGTTCAACGTGCTGCCCGGGGACTACCGGGTTCAGGAACAGCTTCCCGTCCCCGGTTTCGAGCTCACGTCGCTGACGTGCATCGACCCGACCAACAACACCACGACGACCCTGGCGACCGGCCTGGCGGCGATCACCCTGAACGCCGGCGAGACCGTCGAGTGCATCTTCACCAACACGAAGCCGACCCCGCCCCCCGCCTACGGCACCGACCCGACGACCCTGCCGACGGAGCGGCCCTACGACCCGGTTCCCGCTCCCGCCACCAGCGGCCAGCCGGCGGGTGACACCGGCGGCCAGCCGGCGGGTGACACCGGCCCGACCGGCGGCAACCAGGACCAGCCGGCGACCACCGATGTCGCCGACCCCGGCGCCAACCCCGGTGCTGAGGTGGCCGGTATTTCGGAGGCCGTGACGCCTGCACCCGAGTCGTCCGACGAGGTGGCCAACCCGGTCGTCGACTCGGTCGTGGACGCCGTCAAGTCCCAGATCCACCTGCCGAGGACGGGGGCCGACCTCATCCAGCAGGCGCTCATCGGCCTGGTCCTCTTCGGCGGCGGTGTCCTCCTCCTGGCCGTGCGCCGTCGGCGCTCGTCCTCCACTCTGGCGTAACCCTTCGCTCCATCCTCTCGCTCCTTCGCAGCCAACAAGGCGCCGGGGCCACCCCTTTCGGGTGGCCCCGGTGTCCGCGTTGAGCCGTCCTCGGCATTTGCACCACAGCGGTCGAATGCGGACCTTGCGGAAATCGGCGGCGACTCGGTGCGTTGCTGTTGACGGGTCACAGGGCTACCCCTATCCAACCCCGAAGCACGGATGGTCTCGGCTCCGACGGATGGGCCGGGTCCAGGGGGCGAGTGCGCCCCGATCCCCCCCCAGGAGTTGTGTGATGGTCTCCCCCCGACGCTCGCTCGTGCTCGTGCTCGTGCTGGCCGTGCTCGCCCTCGTGCCCGGCCCCGCCCGTGCGCTATACGCCCCCCATGCCGGCGTCGTCTCGGCCAACCCGGCCGACCACACCCCCAACGTGCTCGACGGCAAGGTCACCGCCCTCTTGCCGTTGGGGAACCAGATGATCGTCGGAGGCACCTTCACCCAGGTGCAGGAAGCGGGGGTCGGCAAGCCCATCCTCAGCCGCCGGGGTCTGTTCGCCTTCGATCGCGCCACCGGAGTGGTGTTCCCCGGGTTCGTAGCCAACTTCGACATCGATCCCGATCCGGTCGTCGACCGCGCCGTCGAGGCGCTGGCTGCGTCGCCGGACGGGCAGTCGTTCTTCGTGGCCGGCAGCTTCGGCCAACTCAATGGCCTCCCCGTCGACAAGCTCGTCAAGCTTGACGCCACGACCGGGGCTCTCAAGGCTGGCTTCAAGGTCGCAGTCAAGTCCGCCGTCAAGGACCTCGCCGTCTCCGGCAACAGGCTGTTTCTGGCCGGCGTGTTCAGCAGCATCGGCAGCCAGGCCCGTGGCGGCCTCGCCGCCGTGGACGTCACCACCGGCGTCCTCGACGCCAACGTCGACATCGCCTTCACTGACCCCTTCCTGGGCGGGGTCCCCCGGGTGGAGACCATTGCCCTCAGCCCCGACGGAACCACGCTCGTGGCCGGCGGGAACTTCCGCACTGCCGGCGGCCAGTCCCGCATCCAGATCGCCATGGTCGATGTCGGCGCCCGCCCGGCCCGCCTCGCCGACTGGCAGACCGGCGAATACGACATTCAGTGCTCGGAGAGCAAGTTCAACACCCATATGCGCGACATCGACATGTCGCCGGATGGCACCTACTTCGTCGTCGTCACCACCGGCGGCTACGCCCGCTGGGGTGCCTGCGACAGCGCCACCCGGTGGGAGACGGCCGCCCGGGGCACCAACCTGGCTCCCACGTGGTGGGACCGCAGCGGCGGTGACAGCTTCACCTCCGTGGTTGTCACCGGCGGCGCCGTGTACGTCGGTGGCCACCTCCGCTGGCTCAACAACAACCGGCCGAACGGCACGTACTCCGACGCGACGCCGGGTCAGGGTGGCGTCCCCCGGGAGGGCATCGCCGCCCTCGACCCGAGCAACGGTCTGCCCCTGTCGTGGAACCCCGGCCGTGACCGCGGCGAGGGGACCTGGGCGATGGTGTCCACGCCGGACGGGCTGTGGGTCGGCAGCGACACCGACAACATCGGCGGCGAGTACCACGGCAAGCTGTCGCTGTTCCAGCTGGCCAGCGGCAGCCCCGCGGCCAGCACCTTCACGGTTGCGCCGCTCCCCGGCGACCTCTACACCATCGGCGCCGACGGGTCCGTGGCCCGGCGCTCCTTCAACGGCAGCACCGTCGGCGATCCGGCGACCGTGAACTTTGGCGGTGAGACCGACTGGACATCCGTTCGTGGTGCGTTCGCCGTCGGGAACCGCCTCTACACCGGCCGGGACGACGGTCGCCTCCAGGTCCGGCCCATCACCTCCGCCGGTTTCGGCGCTCCCGCCGACGTCAACCTCTACGGAACTCCGGACACGCAGTTCCCCATCACCCGCCTCACCGGCATGTTCTACGACAACGGCCGCCTCTACCACACCATCGCGGGGGACAGCCGCCTGTTCTACCGCTGGTTCACGCCGGAGAGCAGCGTGGTCGGTTGGGACGTCTTCGTGGCCGCCGGCAACGGGGACGGGCTGGACTTCA
>JAICGL010000064.1 GCA_025923175.1 Acidimicrobiia bacterium | reverse complement strand
GGCGCCAAGGCGCTCGGCAAGCTGGCGCTCGAGGACCTCATCGACGCCCAGTCCGGGAAGCCGTTCACCGCCGTCGACGTCGAACCCGACGAGCTGGCCTGGCTGGCCTACACGTCGGGGACCACCGGACGGCCCAAGGGCGCCATGCTGACCCACGAGGTGCTGATCTTCGAGTCGCTCGCCGCGCTGGCCGACTCCATGCGCCTCGACGTGGAGGACGTTGGCATGCACGCCGCGCCACTCACCCACGGGTCGGGCCACAACGCCCTCGTCTTCACCATGAAGGGCTGCAGCCAGGTGCTGCACCAGCCCTCGGGCTTCGACGTGGAGCTGTTCCTGGAGCAGGTGCCGAAGTACGGCGTCAACGCCCTCTTCATGGTGCCGACCATGATCAAGATGGTCATCGATCATCCGCTCGCGGCCGAGACCGACCTCTCCAGCCTGCGGTGGGTCATCTACGGCGGCGCGCCCATGTACGTCGAGGACCTCCGCAAGGCCCTGTCAATGTTCGGCAACGTATTCGTCCAGCTGTTCGGCCAGACCGAATCCCCCATGACCGGCACCATCCTCCGAGCCAAGGAGCACGTGCTCGACGGCCCGCTGGCCCACCGGCTCGGCTCCTGCGGCCGGCCCCGGGCCGGCGTGCAGATCCGGATCCTCGACGAGAGCGACCGGGAGGTCCCGCCGGGCGAGACTGGCGAAATCTGCATCCGCGGCGGATCGGTGATGAAGGGCTACTGGGAGCGGCCCGAGGAGACGGCCGAGACGCTGCGGGGCGGATGGCTCCACACCGGCGACATCGGCAAGATGGACGATGCCGGCTACGTCTACATCCTCGATCGCACCAAGGACATGGTGATCTCCGGAGGCCTGAACATCTATCCCCGGGAGATCGAAGAGGTGCTCGTCACGCACCCGTCGGTGTCGGAGGTGTGCGTGTTCGGCGTCCCCGACGACAAGTGGGGCGAGGCTCTCAAGGCCCACATCGTCCTGAACGGCGGCGACGCGGTCACCGAGGCCGACATCATCACCTTCGTCGGCGAGCGCCTGGCGGGCTACAAGAAGCCGAAGTCGGTGGAGTTCGTCGAGTCCCTCCCCAAGACGACCTACGGCAAGCTCGACAAGCGTGCCGTGCGGGCCCCCTACTGGGCCGGCCAGGACCGGATGGTGCGCTGACCTTTCGCGCCCGTGGCCGAGCCGGTGAACGAGGACCGGCGCTCATTTGCGACACGCGTCTGTCCAAAAAGAACGCAGGTCCGACCGAACACGGCCACCTGCGTTGGCGAACCCGCACTGGAAATGGCGGGTACGGGCGCTCGGGTCTGAGGTGCGGAGCATCGGCGTCCCGATGGCCTTCGGCGAAGAGGAGAGCGAGGCCATCCGCACTGCCATGCAGGCCGGTCCAACGGAAGGCTCAGGCGCGGGTCCGGCCGTAGAGCGTCGTGCGCTGCTCCAGCGGGCGGCCCAGGGGCTCGACCAGCGAACGGAAATCGTCCTCGGTGAGTTCCTGCCCGTGGCTGGCGCCGGCGGCGCGGGAGATGTTCTCGCCCATGAGCGTGCCGCCGAGGTCGTTGACGCCGGCCCGGAGCACCTGGGCCATGCCGGGCAGGCCGAGCTTCACCCATGAGCCCTGGATGTTGTCGACCAGGCCGTGGTACGCGATCCGCCCCACGGCATGGAGCAGCAATGCTTCCCGGAAGGTCGGGCCGCGGCGCGCCTTGCGCTCCAGGTAGATCGGCGCCGCCATGTGCACGAACGGCAGGGGGACGAACTCGGTGAAGCCGCCGGTCTCCCGCTGCAACGCCCGGGTCCGCAACAGGTGGCGGGCCCAGTGACGCGGACCCTCGACGGTGCCGAACATGATCGTGATGTTGGAGCGCAACCCGACCCGGTGGGCGGTGCGGTGCACCTCCAGCCATTCGTCGGTGGTGATCTTGTCGGGACAGATCACCGCCCGGATCTCGTCGTCGAGGACCTCGGCGGCCGTGCCGGGCAGGCTGCCGAGGCCGGCGGCGTGGAGCCGCCGAAGGTACGACTCGAGCGGCTCGCTCAGCCGCCGGGCTCCCTCGAACACCTCGAGCGCGGTGAAGCCGTGCACGTGCATCGCCGGGGCGGCGGCCTTCACGGCCTGGATCAGGTGCAGGTAGTACTCACCGTCGAAGTCGGGATGAATCCCGCCCTGCAGGCAGACCTCGGTGGCGCCCCGCTGGGCCGCCTCCACCACCCGCTCGACGACGTCCTCCAGCGTGAGGAGGTAGGGCTTGCCCCGCAGGTTGAGCGACAGCGGACCCTTCGAGAATCCGCAGAAGCGGCAGCGGTACGTGCAGACGTTGGTGTAGTTGATGTTCCGGTTCCGCACGAAGGTCACCACATCGCCGACTGTCGCCGAGCGCAGGTCGTCGGCCACCTCGCACACCGCCGCCACCTCCGGGCCCCGGGCGGCGAAGAGGGTGAGGAGTTCATCCTCTCCGGCCTCCTGGCCCAGGACGACGCCGTCGAGAACCTCGCGTAGCGCACCGCGGGCCGCCGGCCGGGAGGGCAGCAAGGCCGGCGGCAGACCTTCCCCTCCCGAGTACCACGCCGTCGACCGGGGCCCGATCGTGGTCACCTCGGCGCCGCTGCCGGGATTTGTCCGGCAGGCGATGCGGTGCGGCAGGACCGTGCCGGGATCGTCCCGGGCGAGGCCCTCGGAGTCCGACCGGTCGAGGACGGCGAAGTGCAGTGCCGGGTCGATCCACTGGTCGCACCGGCGGGCGAACTCAGGGCGGACCGTGAGTCGGGGCGTCAGCGTGAACCCGTGAGCTTCCGTGGCGGCCGGCACGGGCCCGGCCGCACCGGATTCGAGGCTTCCCCAGTCGTCGATACCAGCGTCGAGCAATGCCCCCGGATCGCGAGGATCGTCCGGTGCCACCTGAAGGGAGATCGTCTCGGGCAGGATCAACCGGGCGAGGGCGACGAACTCCAGAAACTCGTTCCGGCCGGACCCCGGCGAGGTTCGCTGCACCATGAGCTGCTGGATATGACCGTGCCGGCTGTGGGCGGCGGCGATGCGCTGCAAGGCGTCGAGGCCGTCATCGCGCGATACGCCGTTCTCGACCGGCAGGCCCACACTCAACGGGATCTGCAGCATTCCAGCAGCTTCGATCGCCGTCAGCGGAGCGGCGAGATCGCCGGCCGGACCCCGCAGGGTCAGACCCTGGCTGGGTGCGACGGCCCGCAGCGCCCGCAGGTCGTCGGCGCCGATCGGCCCGACGCGGGTGTGGGGCAACAGGCCGGTCTCGTCGAGGACCAACTGGCAGGCGGCGACGAGGTACTCGATCGTGGAGCCGTAGCCGTGCCCGGCGAGCCACTGCGCCGCCTCGGGATGCGACTGCTCGGGCTGCCCCTCGGCGGCGAAGACCGCTTCGTGGCAGCCTGCCTCGGCGCCCCGCCAGGCGATGGCCAGGATCTCCTCGGGGTCGAGGAACGCCTCCTCACCGGGCCGCGGGCCGCCGGTCGAGTTGCAGTAGCCGCAGGCGTCCTGGCACAGCCGGGTCAGCGGGATCATCACCGTCGGCGACCAGGTGATGCGCCGCCCGTACACGCCGTCCCGGACCGCGGCCGCTTCGGCCATGAGGTCATCGAGAGACAGGACAGCGAGGTCACGGGCCGCGGGGATGGTCGTCGCCATGCCACCGATCCTCGGGTCTGGGCGCCCTTCCGGCAACGGACCTTGTTCCAACCCCGGAACCGAGCGGGCTGGAACATCGCACAAACCACCGGCCGCCGTCACGGCTCTGAATCAGGGTTCGAACGACCGCGTCGGCCATCCGGCGGCACAACAGCTGGACAATCGTACAAGGGGTCCCCGTGACCAGCCGCGATGCCTGCCCTAGGATGCCGAAACCATTGTGCGATCGAACACCATCTGGGGGGACGGTGTGAGCCAGGTCAGAAGCCGCGGCGCCCGGAACGCGCTCGCCACCCAACTCGAGCCGGTCGCCGAGCGGCTGGAGGCACGAGCGGAGGAGCTGGCGACCCGCCAGGTCCAGGCGATGAGGGCGAACTTCTCCTCCTACCGGACCGACCGCAGCGTGCCCGACGCGCCCCTGATCGCCTCGGCGCTCCGGAACGTGCAGCGCGTCATCACGACCATGCGGGAAGGGCGGGCGCCCACCCAGGAAGAGGTCCACGAGGCCTGGGTCGCCCGGGAACGCACCGAACAGGGCGTCCCCTCGACGGAGCAGATCACCGGCTACCGCTTCGTCCAACGGCTGCTTGCCGACGCCGTCATCGAGCAGGCCGAGGCGCAGGGACTCGACCCCAAGGTCATCACCCAGGCCGTCCGACTGCTGTGGGAGATGACCGACACCGTCACCGCCCGACTCCTCGTCGTGCAGTACGAGGCCGAGCTGGAGATGGCCCGGTACGACGAGGTTCAACGCCTGGAGTTCCTCCGGGGGCTGCTGGCCGGCACGACCTCGCCGGCCGAACTCCACAGCCGGGCGTCCGCCTACGGGCTCGTGTTCGACCAGCCGTACTACGCCGTGCGGGCCCGTCCCGCCGACCCCCGCGACCGGGAGGCGCTCAAGCGGGCCATCGAGGCGAGCGGCCGCCTGCACGGCCTCGCGGTGCTGGCCGGCGTCATTGAGGGTGAGGTGGCGGCGGTCACGCCGCAGCGGCCCGACCTCGGGCGGCTGGCGGCCACCGCCGGGCTCGGGGGGCCGGCCTCGCTGGAGGCGGTGGAGCACGCCTACCACAGCGCCAGCCGGATGCTCGCCGTCGCCCTGCAGTTCGGCTCGACCGGGATCTACGGGCTCGACGACCTGTCCCTCAAGGTGGCCGTGGCCTCCGAGCCTGAGTTGGGGTCGCTGCTGATGCGCCAGTACCTCGACCCGCTCGCCTCTGAGGGCGAGTTCGGGGAGCTGCTCGAGGAGACGGTCCGGGAGTTCCTGGCCAACGGGCAACGGATCCTGGAGACGTCGAAACGGCTCGGCATCCATGCCAACACCCTGCGGTACCGCCTCGACCGGTTCGAGAAGCTCACCGGGACGAGCCTGGCCCAGCCCCGCTCCGTCGTGGAGATCTGGTGGGCCCTCGAGTGCCGAACCATGGAGCGCCGGTCGCGTCACCACGGCTAGGCGGCCCCAGCCACCGGTGGGACAGATCGTGCGAAGCACCAATGGTGCTGGCACCCCGGCTGGCGAAACGTCCGTAGAAAGGTCTTTCACCCCGATCCACGATGGGTCGAGCCTGGCGGGGCAGCCCACCTCGCCGGCCACGAGAGGGGGAGGGATCGATGAGATCGACCAACCGCAGAAGCCGCATCCTCGTCGGCCTAGGGCTGGTGGGCGCCCTGACGCTCGCCGCCTGTGCCGACGGCGACTCGACGAGTTCCATGGCCGGCGGGCCGCCGAAGGCCCCGACGCCTGAAGCGGGGTCGCCCGCCGCCACCGACACACCGTCCGAGGCCACTGGAGGCGACGCCGGCGCCGCAGCCCCGAGCACCGACGGCGGCGCCCCCGCCGGCGGCGACCCCTCCGCTTCCGGAACGCCGGGCGCCCCGACGGCCGGTTCCAAGTCGAAGGGCGGAGCGTCGGCGTCGACCCCCGGCACCGCTTCCGCCTCCAGCCCCTCCGGCGGGTCGGGCTCGTCCGGCTCGGGCTCCGTCAACAGCGGCGGCGCCGCCCCCGGGTCGGGCGGCCCGCAGGCCGGCGCCCCGACTCCTCAGACACCGGCCGCCTCCGCCGCCGCCTCCGCCGCCAAGGGCGGGGCGACCGACGTCGGTGTCACCGACAAGGAGATCAAGGTCGGCGCCATCTACATGCATGGCATGCAGCTCGCCTCGTTCATGCCCAAGCCGATGGAGCGCCTCATCGAGGCCCAGCTTCGGGTGATGAACGACCAGGGCGGCATCCATGGCCGGAAGTTCAAGTACATCGGCTGCGACGACGGCGTGCCCGACGCCGCCCGCACCCGGGCCTGTTACAAGAAGCTCGTCGAGCAGGACAAGATCTTCGCCTTCCTCGGCGGGCTCACGTTCAACTCCGGGCTCATCCAGCCCGACATCGAGCGGGACAAGGTCCCGGCCCTCGCCCCCGGCAGCCTGTACCGCAGCGAGTGGGAGAACCCCTGGTCGTTCGCCATCCACATGGGCATGGAGCACGAGGCCCACGCCGGCGGCCAATGGGTCGTCGACGTCCTCAAGCCCAAGAAGATCGGCCTGCTGTGCCTGAATAACGCCGAGATGCAGGCGACCTGCGACGCATCGACGGCGGTGATGAAGAAGGCCGGCATCAAGGTCGTCCACCGCGTCACCACCTCGGCCGAAACCCCCGACATGTCGGGCGACGTCCTCGCCATGCGGGCCGCCGACCCCGACCACATCATCCACTACACGACGCACCCCGCCGCCACGGCCCGGTTCATGCTCGACGCGTCGCAACAGGACTACTGGCCGCCCAAGGGCATCAGCGGCAACCACATGGCCGGTGAGTTCGCCGGCGCGCTGATCGGGAACTACCCGGCCAAGCACGGCTACTGGACCAACACCACCTACAAGCTGTGGGGCCCCGAGCTCGTGTCGTGGTCGAGGAAGTACGTCCCGGACCAGGAAGGCCTGCACAACCACGTCATGCAGGGCCAGTGGTGGTCCACCAACGTGTTCTTCGACGTCCTGAAGAAGATGGGGCCCAACGACACCCGCGAGCGCCTCAAGCAGGCGCTCGAGACCGGCGAGTACACGACCGGCCCGGGCCTCGACCAGAAGTTCATGTGGTCGCCGAAGGGCCGCAACGCCCACGGCACCGGCGCCCGCCGGGAGTTCATGTACAAGGCGGTGCACTCCGACTGGGCGGCCACGAAGGACGCGGCGGCCACGCCCGGCGGGCTCGTGCCCGACCCCGACAGGTTCGTCATCGAAGACACCTTCGACTGAGCGGTTCACCTCCCGCGGCGGGAGGGGCCCGGACTGTTCCAGCCCGGGCCCCTCTCCCCGCCCGGCCATGAACCTTCGAACCCACCGACCTTCGAAGAAGGCGCTTCTGCCATGTCGCTTGTCGCCGCATTGACCTTCAACAGCGATCTCCTGCGGCCCGCCCTGGTCCTCGGGGTCGCCGCCGCCGGGCTGTACGGCCTCCTGGCCGTGTCCCTGGTCCTGACCTACCGGGTGAGCCGGACCATCGGTTTCGTGCAGGGCGGCATCGCGCTGGCCGGCGCCTACCTCTACCGCTCCCTCACCATCGGCAGCGAGCAGACGACCACCAACGAAGGGCTCGGGTTCGTTCCCGCCCTGGTGATCACCGTGGCGGCCGGCGCCGCAATCGGTGCGGTGTACGGCGCCGTAGTGACCGGGAAGCGGATGGCGAACTACCCGCGGATCGTCGTGACGATGTTCTCGCTCGCCAGCCTCCTCCTGTTGGCCGGATTCAGCACGACCCTGATCCCGGCCGACGAAGGCCGCGTGCCCAGCGCCTTCGGCACCGGCGTGGTCAAGATCATCGGCGGCGTGGCCACGGTCCACCAGGTGGCGACCGTCGCGATCCTCTTGGCGCTGGTCGGCCTCCTGACCGTCGCCCTGCGCTGCACCCGGACCGGCATCTTCATCCGGGCCATCGCCGACGACGTCGACGCCAGCCGCGTCGTCGGGATTCCCCTCACCCGGATGGGCAGCAGCGTCTACGTCTTCTCGGGGGCCATCGCCGCGCTGGCCGGGGTCCTCCTGGCCTCGAGCGTCGGCACCGCCATGCCCAACATCCTCTTCATCTTCCTGCGGGCCCTCATCGTGGCCGTGCTCGGCGGGCTCACGAGCCTCTCCCTCGCCCTCGCCGGATGCCTCCTGCTCGGCGTGGCCGAGACGAGCCTGACGGCCGGCGTGTTCGGCCTCGTCCCGACCGACCAGCGGGAACTGCTCGTCATGGGGCTGATCTTCGGGCTCGTGTTCGTCATCAACCGGCTGCGGCCCATCCGGGTCCTCGAGGCGACGGGATTCTAAGAAGCCATGGATCTGCGCAAGGCAACCTACGGACTCCTGGCCGCCGCTGCGACCCTGTGGGTCTTCCTGGCCCCGTCGTACTGGGTGTTCATTGCCACCACCGCCGTGCTGCTGGCGATCACCGCGCTCGGGCTGACCGTGGTGGTCGGCTGGGTCCGCGAGGTCTCGCTGGTCCAGGCCGGGCTGGTAGGGACGGCCATGTACGTGAGCGGCTATCTCTACCGCCCCGACGGCGGCCTGGGGTGGCCGTTCCTGGCCGCGGCGGCCGTCGGCGTCGGCGTGGTGGTGCTGCTGTCGGTGCTGGTCTCCCTGTCGACAGCCCGGCTGTCGGGCGTGTACATCCTCGTGCTCACCCTGGGGCTGCAGGTCACCATCGAGCGCACGATCTTCGCCAACCTGAAACTGACCACCGGCGAGGGGTCGGCGGCCACGCTGGTCACCCCCCGGCCGGCGCTCCCGGGTCTGAGCTTCGCCTCGGACCGGGCCTTCTACCTGCTGTGCCTGGCGCTGCTGGGCGTCGTGCTGCTGTTCCTGTCCCGGCTGCGGAACTCGCGCTTCGGCCGGTCGCTCCTGCTGGTGGGGACCGACCGCCAGGCGGCGGCCAGCGTCGGCATCTCCCCCTGGCGCTACAAGATCTTCGCCTTCGTGGTGTCCGGGTTCCTTGCCGGCGTGGCGGGGGTCCTGACCGCTCCCCTGTTCGGAACCCCGCCGTACCCGTTCGCGTTCTTCGCCTTCACCTCGCTGGCCTATCTCGCCATCCCCGTCGTGGCCGGGTTCGGATCGCTCCTCGGCGTGGTGCTGGTGGCGGTGTTCTACGGCCTGGCCCCGCAGGCGCTGGAACCGATGCGGATCTCACCTCTCATCCTGGCCGGATTCGGCGTGGCCGTCGGCACCCTGGCGGGCCGGGCCGGGCTGAGCGGCGTGGTGCAGAACTACCTCCGGGCCCGCCGGCCGGTCGAGGTCGTCGCCCGCACCGGAGCGCAAGAGCACGCAGAGCCCGTTCTCGCCGGGAGCGCGCGATGAACGCGCTGGAGATCCTCGAGGCATACCTCCCCACGCCGCCCGAGACGGGCACGGCCCTCAGCGCCGAACACATCTCGCTGGCCTTCGGAGGATTGCAGGCGCTCGACGACGTCTCGATCACGGTGCCCACCCGCCAGCTCGTCGGATTGATCGGCCCGAACGGCGCCGGGAAGTCGACGCTCTTCGACGTCATCAACGGCCTCCGGATGCCCGACGGCGGCGAGGTCGCCCTGTTCGGGCAGCCGATCACCCGGACCAACCCCTGGGACCGGGCGAAGCTCGGGCTGTCCCGCACGTTCCAGTCGAACCGGGTCAGCCTCGAGCTGTCGGTGCTCGACAACCTCCTCGCCGGCGCCCACCACAAGATTCCCGGCAGCCTCCTCGGTACGCTCTTCGGTCTGCCCGGCGCCCGGGCCGGGGAACGGCGGGCCCGCCAGGTTGCCCGGGCCGTGGCCGAACTGCTCGACATCGCCGACGTCGGCGATGAGCCGGTCGGATCGCTCGACTTCGGAAGGCAGCGGCGGGTCGAGATCGGGCGAAGCCTGATGAGTGCACCCCGGGTCCTGCTGCTCGACGAACCGGCCGCCGGCCTCGACTCCACCGAATCAGCGCATCTCTTCGCCCTGATCCGCCGGCTCGAAGCCGATCTCGGCCTGACCGTCCTGCTCGTCGAGCACTACGTCAAGGCGGTCCTCGAGAACTGCGATCTCGTCTACGTCCTCAACGAGGGACGGCTCATCGCCGCCGGCGCACCCGACGACATCGTCGCCCATCCGGAAGTGCGTGCCGCCTACCTCGGCAACGTGATCGAGGAGGTACCCGTCGATGCTTGAGCTGCGCGCCGTGTGCGCCGGTTACGGCCGGCTGCCCGTCCTCTTCGATGTGGACTTCACCGTCGAACCCGGCGAATGGGTCACGGTCCTCGGCGCCAACGGGTCCGGCCGCTCCACCCTCCTCAAGGCGATTCTCGGCGTCGTCGACTGCACCGCCGGCGAGATCCTGTTTCGGGGCGAGCGGGTCACCCACGACGCGTCCCACCGGCGCGTCGCCGCCGGCATCTCCATGTCGCCCGAGGGACGGCACGTCTTCCCGACGCTGAGCGTTCGGGAGAACCTGGTGGCCGGAACCTACGGGCTCGCCAACCGCGCCGAGCTGCCCGTCCAGCTGCAGCGGGTCTACGAGGTGTTCCCGAAGCTGGCCGACCGGGCGGGGCAGCGGGCCGGTTCCCTGTCCGGCGGGGAGCAGCAGATGCTGGCCATCGGACGGGCGCTCATGTCGGAGCCCCGCCTGCTGCTCGTCGACGAGCTCTCGCTCGGCCTCGCCCCGATCATCGTCCAGGAGCTGTTCGCATCGCTCGACAACCTGCGGGAGCTCGGCCTCGGAATCGTCGTGGTGGACCAGCTCCACGCCCACGGCAGCCTCGCCCGCTACTCGGATCGTCAGCTGATCCTCGAGAAGGGCCGGTTCGTCGAGCGGGGCTCATGGGATCACACCACCGACGCCCTGGCCCGGGCCGGCACCACCTAAAGGGGGAACCACCAATGAGCCAGACCAAGATCCCGACCTGGTTGACGGCCGGCCTGCTCGCCGTCACCGCCTCCGGAGGGGCGTTTGTCGTACCGACTCCGGCGGGGGCCGAAACCGAAGCGCGGGCCGTGTCCTACGCCACGACGACCCAGAGCCGCACGATCGAGACGTTCTCCCGTCTTCCCCTGTACGTGACCCAGGGCGCGCCGTCGAGCACGGTGTTCCTCGACCACCAGAGCGTACCGATCTGCGAAGTCGTGGCCGGCCTGTTCGACGGCCAGGCCGTGGAGGAGTACATCGAGCTCGGCGCCGGCGGGACATACAACAACCCCACCAAGGTGAAGGCGGCCCAGGGCCGCGGCGCCCTCCCGGAAAAGGCGGAGTTCGGTACGGCGCCCGGTCCCAACGCCCAGGCCGCCTGCCCGTCCGCCGTGTCGGGAACCGGCGGGGCCGCGGCGGGCGGGATCATGAACGGCCAGCTGACGGTCGCGGCGGCGAGCACGAGGAGCACGGCCGCCAGGCTCGACGCCCAGGATGTCGTCGTCAGCGAGGCGGTGACGAACCTCCAGGGCATCAAGCTGGCCGACGTGTCGGTCCGCCAGCTGGAGAGCTTTCTCAAGGTCGAATGGCGCCCGGGAGCCGAACCGCTGATCTCCTACCGGCTGGCCATGACCGGCCTGTTCAACGGCGCCGACGCCGTGCTGCTGAACGGCGAGCGGGGCATCGTGCTCCAGGGCAAGGACCTGGACGGCTCGGAGTTCGTGAAGCAGTTCAACCAGCAGTCCAAGGCCAACGAGAAGGCCATCGAGCAGATCGGGACCTACGGCTTCCGGATCCTCGAGCCGTCGGTGTACCAGGACGCCTCCGGCCGCTACGTCATCGAGAACTTCGTCGTCAACGCCGGCTTCGGCTTCGCCGCCCGCAAGAACGAACTCGGCAACTTCCAGGGCATGCGGCTGGCGGCGGCGACGGTCACG
>JAICGL010000063.1 GCA_025923175.1 Acidimicrobiia bacterium | reverse complement strand
CCGCCTCGGTCAGGGCGGTCGCCGTTCCCCCCGAAGCGATCAGGCTGATTCCGAGCTGGTGCAGGCCACGAGCGAAGTCGATGAGGCCGGTCTTGTCGTAGACGGAGAGCAGTGCCCGGCGTACCTCCACCCACCCCTCCTCGGCGGAGGGTGCGCCCGCCTCGGCGGAGGGTGCGCCCGCGTCAGCGGCGACCAGATCGGCGAGGACCTGCGGGTAGAGGCGGTGCTCGACGGCCTTGATCCGTTCGTGGAGGGTGTCCTCGTCGTCGCCGGGGAGGATGGACACGGCTTCCTGCGCCAGGATGGGGCCGTCGTCGACCTCGACGGTGGCGATGTGGATGGTGCAGCCCGTCACTTTCACGCCGGCGGCAAGGGCGTCGGGTACGGCGTGCGCCCCCCGGAACGACGGCAGCAGCGCCGGATGGGTGTTGATCACCCGGTTGGGGAAGGCCTCGAAGATCGGTCCGGCCAGCACCGTCATGAAGCCGGCCATGGCCACGAGGTCGACCTCGTTGGCGACGAGCGCGTCGGTGACGGCCCGGGTGAAGGTCTCCCGGTCGGGAAGGTGCTGATCCCGGTCCACCACGACCGTGGCGATGCCGGCAGCGGCGGCCCGGTCGAGCGCCCCCACGCCGGGGCGGTCAGTCACCACCACGACCACGGGCAGACCGGCGTCGAGGATCGCCTGCAAGTTGGTCCCGTTGCCCGAAGCCAATACTCCGATTCGTGTCGTCATCAAGCCCTCCCCACCGTCAGCCGCCGAGCGGGACTCACGCTATCTGTCCGTCCGCTGCCGAGACGATTGCCGCCGTCAGGCGCTGTCACGCCCCGATCATGAGCGCAGTGGCGTACATGAGGATGAAGCCGGTGGCGGCGCCGGCCAGGAGAGGACCCGGAGCGCCGGCGCGCCGGAAGGAATAGCGGAGGAGCTCGTCGACGACTTCGGCGATGGCACCGACTCCCACGGCCAGGAAGAGGGTGCCGGCGATGGCCGAGTAGGCGAAGCCGCCGAACAACGTGCCGACGATGGTGGGCAGTCCGGCCACAAGCCCGAGTGCGAACAGGTGCTTGAAGCGCGGGAGTCCGGACATCGTCGGGGAGGCGATGGCGATGCCCTCGGTGATGTTGTGGAGGGCGAAGCCGACGACCAGGGCGGTGCCCAGCGCGATCTCGCCGCGGGCGTGCGCCGAGCCGACGGCGAGGCCTTCACCCAGGTTGTGCAGGCCGATGCCCACCGCGACCATGTAGGCCAGGGCGAGGGGTGACGCGAACGGCGTGCTCCCGCTGGTCGCCGCGCCGGGATCCTTGCGCGCCGCGCGCCGGTTGCGCTGGCGGTGGCTGATGTAGGCCAGGCTGGCGTAGGTGCCGACCGCCCCGGCGAAGACGAGCGCCGGGCCCTGGAGGACGGAGGCCATCTCCCCGGCCAGCTCCAGGGATTCGGCCAGGGCATCCACGGCGAGGAACACGAGCAAGCCGCCGGTCACGCCGAGCAGGAAGCGCAGGCCGTTGCGGCCGAGCCGGGCCAGGGCGGGCAGGAACAGCAAGCCGAGGAAGACCGGGATGACACCCATGTAGGTGCCCAGCAGCACGTAGCCTCCCAGCGCCCGCCCGTCGGCCACCGGCGTTTCGGCCGCCGCCTCGACCTCATGCTCATGGGTCGTGCCGGTGGAGTCCACCAGCGCGATCGCCAGTGGCTCTCCCGCGATCCAGGGGTACGGAACCTGGATCCGGGTTGACTCCAGGCGGTCGAGCGGCCCCGCGGGATCGGCGCTGAATACCCGGAAGGCCTCGTCCACCAGTACCTGGGCGACGGCTAGCTCCTCCGGCCCGGTGTTGCGGACCGACAGGGTCACCGTCCCGGGAGCGAAGGCCACGCGTTCGAAGGTGATCTCCGGGATGGGTGCCGGTTGAGGCCGCAGCAACCCATCGAGCCCGTAGGAGCGCATGAGGACCACGGCGCCGATCGTGGCCAGGATGGCGAGGACCAGGCCGACCACCCATCCCCACCCGGCCCGGGCGGCGGGCTCTGCGACCACGGCTCCCTCCGCCCCCGCGCCCACGGCCTCGTCCACGTCGGTCACAGGAGAACCCGCGTCGCGGCCAGCCACACGCTGGCGGAAGCGCACCACGCCCTCCGGCAGGTTCATCAGCTGAGGACCTCGAACATCCCTGTCCAGCCCAGTTCTGAGAACTCGGTCTGGTGGGCGTGGAACATGTACGTGCCTGGGAACTTGTAGGTGAGCTCCAGGATTGCCCGCTCCGCCTGACCCAGCACCGTGATATCCGTGAGGTTGTTCGGCGTGAGCGACGTGCCCGTCCGGTATTCCCGGAAGAAGTTGGCGTGGGTGTGGAGGGAGTTGACCGGGTCGAACTCGGTCATGTTGACGAGATAGATCCGTACCAGCTCGCCGACCCGGAGCCGGATCGGGTGGCGCACGTAGTGGAAGGCGACGGTGTTGACGGCGTAGACCTCGTTCTCGCCGTCGAAGTTGGTGTCGAACCCGTTCATGGTCATCACCAGCTCGAGTGCCGGCGGCCGGGGTTCGGGCGGGTCGATGATAAAGACGCCGTAGAGGCCCTTGTGGATGTGGCGGCGCAGCGGTGGTGTGTGGCAGTGGTAGAGCTGCAACCCGAAGGGCTCGGCATCGAACTCGTAGGTGAACTCGGCGCCTGGCGCCACCTGTTCGAAGACACCGTCCATGTTGGCGGCATGGATGCCGTGGAAGTGGATGGTGTGGGGGTGGCTTCCGCCGTTGATGAAATGGATCCGGAGACGGTCGCCCTCCGTGCAGCGCAGGGTGGGACCGGGGACCTGGTCGTTGTAGGTCCAGGCGGCGAACTTCACACCCGGGGCGACCTCGATCTCCTTGTCGGAGGCCACCAGCTTGTATTCCCGCAGCGTTCGGCCGTCGGGCAGGGTCGAGACCTTGCCGTAGTCGAACCGGGTCAGGTAGGCGGTGGGGTCGAAGAGCGAGAGGTCGACGTCGCCGACCACGAGGTTTCCGCCGTGATCCAGGCCGCCGCTGTGGAGCTGGCCGTGATGCGCACCACCGGCGGCGCCGGCACCGGGCGCGGCCAGCGAGGCGGCTCCGGCCGCCGCCAGTGCACCGCCGCGGGTCAGCAACTGACGCCGGGAAAGGCGCTCACCCCAAAAGCGATGTTTCATGGCTCGTCCTCCCGCTGTACCTGCCGGAAGGCTATTCGCCGCCTCGGCGCTTCATGTACGCGTCGACGAAGTCGGCCGCGGCCTTGCTTCCGCCGGCGAACGCCTTCAACGCTTCCTCGTGCAGCAACTCGAGGGCCTGCTCCTTGACTTTGTTGGCCCGCGGGTCGGTTAGCACCTCCTCCCGGCCGCGCGGTCGGGGAAGATCGACCTCGATCACCGCACGCACCTTGGTCGGGATGCACGTCATGATCAGCAGGCGATCGGCGAGGTAGATCGCCTCATCGATGTCCGTCGTGATGAAGAGAGTGGTGCGTGGAGTCTCCTCGAGCAGGCTGCTGAAGTACTCCTGCATCAACCCTCGGGTCATGTGGTCGAGCCCGCGGAAGGGCTCGTCCAGGATCATGACCTTGGGGTCGTTGATCAGGGCCCGGGCGAGTTCCGCCCGGCGCTGCATGCCGCCGGAGAGCTGCGTCGGGTACTTGTCACGGAACTCGCGCAACCCGACCCGCTCCAAAAGCTCTTCGGCCCGCTGCTTCATCTGCTTCTTGTCGAAGCCGCGCGCCTTGGGCCCGAACATGATGTTCTCGTAAGTGGTCAGCCAGGGCAGGAGGGCCGACTCCTGGAACACGACCAGCCGGTCCCAGGACGGTCCGCCGACGCCCTTTCCATCGAGGAGGATCTTGCCTTTCGTGGCGCGTTCGTAGCCGGCGATCAGGAAGGCGACAGAGCTCTTCCCGCAGCCGGACGGGCCCACCATGACCGTCACCTTGCCGGGCTCGAGGACGGCAGAACATTCGTCGACGACCAGCTTGGCCAGCGGCCCGTCCCCGTAGATCTTCGTCACCGCTTGGAGCTCGACCTTGCTCCCCGCGCTCTTGTCAACCGGCGCGCCCTCGGTCTCGGGGGTCTCGGCGTAGCTCGTACTCACTTCCAGCCTCCCTGCCAGGCGTGCCGACCGCTCACGTTGTCGTTCCTTCGATTGTGGACGAACTCACCGGGGTCCGCACAGGCGAGGGAGCCGCTTTTTTCCTTCCCCCGATCGAACGGGCGAAGGTGAAACCCGTCGGGTAGTACAAGGCATGCGCGAACTTCGAGAATGGGAAGTAGACGAATAAGGCGAAGACGAACACGAGATGGACGGCGTAGGCCGGGTAGGCCAGGCGGACACCGGCGAAGCGCAGGATCTCGGTGGAGAACCCTGAGAGGACGGTGAGTCCGAGCAGGGCGGGGAAGAACCAGTCGGAGTATGCAGCTGGGTCGGAGGAGCGTCGGCGCCACGTTGTCATCACCTGGGTCAGCCCAACCAGCAGGGCGATCCCGCCGACGTTGCCGACGATCTTGACGGGGTCCCAGAGGGGTAGCGACAGCTCGTTGTCCTGCCACTCAATCCCGAGGATGGGGAAGATCTCGGTGTAGATGGCGGCGCCGGTGGTCGCCGCCAGCAGGCCGAGGAACCCGTAGAAGATTGCTAGGTGCGACTTCCGCTGGACATCGCTGACGGTCCAGCTGTCGAAGCCGTCGTGCTTGAGGACCTCCTCCGCCGTACCCCGCACCGCCCCGCCGAGGGGCTGGCGGGGGAGAGCGGCGGGAACCGTTCCCTGCAGCCCCTTCCAATGCCGACGGATACCGGTGGCGGCCACCACTGCGACGACACCCACCACGGACAGGACGAACACGTCGAGCCAGCCATGACCGATGAAGTGCTCGAAGAGGATGTCGCCATCCGGAAGGGCGGAGCCGTCCCGGAACACCACCGCCGCGGTCAGGACGAGAACCGCCACGATGGCGGCGGGAATGGCGACGGCCAGCGGGAGGTAGCGGGCCGAGGTCGGGATGCGAGACATGAACTTGGGAGACTGATGCTCCCAGGGATCGCCGCCCCCCGATCCCGATTTCGGCTGGGCGGGCTTCGCTGCCTCCAACTCGCTGCGGAGGTCCCGCACGGTCTGTTCCAGGCGGGCGATCCGGTCGGCGAGTTCGCCACTGGATTCCTTCACCGTCTGTTCCAGGCGGGCGAGCTGCTCCATGAGCTCCGGGGGTGCGCCCGCCGGCTCCGGTGCCGGTGCCGCCTGGGCAACCACGGCAAGGTCGGCAGCCGCCTCATGGGCGACGCCGGCGCCGACCGGGACAGGGTCCTCGGTGGTGCCGGCGCCGTCCGGGACAGGGTCCTGCGGGGCAGCGGGCGGCGCGGCGGGAACTGCGTCTTGGGTGACCGCACCGGCCTCGGCCGGCGCCTCTTGCGCGACTGCCCCGTTGCCAGCCGGGGCGGACGGCGCGGCCTCGAGCCCGCAGGGTTGCGTGCAGACGAGCACCCTGCCGTCTTCGACTCTCACCTCATGCTTGGGCACCGGGCACTCGGCCGGCGGCCCGAGGACCGCGCCGGAGCGGACGTCGAAGGCGCTGTAGTGGAGAGGGCAGTACACGACATGCCCCAGCAGAGCCCCCTGGTCGAGGTTGGAGCGCTCGTGCGTGCACGTGCCGCCGATGGCGAAGAATTCACCTTCGACCTTCGCGAGCAGTATTCGCTTGTCGTCCACCTCGAAGCCGACCATCTGGCCGTCATCCAAGTCGTTGACGGTGCCCACTTCGACGAATTCCATCGTCTTTGGCCGGCCTTCTCTCTTGTTTCGGGCTCGCCCTCCGGCTACGCCCTAGGCGCCACCCTCCTTCGGCGACCACTGCATCAGCGCCTGGAACTCCTTGCGCTCATCTTCGGGCATGTAGACGGTGTGCTCGGGCCCGGGGTAGATGTGGTCCCGCACCTCGTCCCGGTACCTGGTGAACACGTCTTCCATGATCGGGATGAGGTCGGTGTAGATCTTGGAATGCCGAGGGACGTGCTCCTCGTACAGGTGCATCAGGTCGCTCGTGATGATGTGGACCCCGTCCGCCTTGTTGCCCGCCCCGAGCGAGATCACCGGTACCGGAAGCGTCTCCGCCAGGTACTGGCAGACCTCTTCCGTCGTCACCTCGCACATGATCGAGAAGCAGCCGGCGTCGACCATCGCCCAGGCGTCGTCAACGAGTTCCTTCGCCCGGTCGGCGGTCTTACCCTGAGCCCGGAAGCCGCCGAGCTGCGGCATGCGCATCGGGGTGATCCCGATGTGGCCCTGCACGGGGATCCCGGCCTTGACGATGGCCTCGATGGCCGGCGCGTGGTGCTGGTTCCCCTCGCACTTCATCACCTCGGCCCTCGCCTCGTGGCAGAAGCGGCCGGCGTTCTCGACCGCCTGCTGCGGCGAGACGTGGAAGCTCCAGTACGGCATGTCCACCATCCGGAGGCCGTACTTCGAGCCCCGGTCGATGGCCTTGGCCATCATCATGACCTCATCGAAGCTGACCGAGGTCGTGTCCGGATGGCCGAAAAGGATCATGCCTCCGGTATCGGAAACGCACAGGATGTCGATCCCGAGACGGTCAGCGATGACCGCCGAGCGGTAGTCGTAGATGGCCATTTGGACGATCTGCTCGCCCCGCGCCTTCTTGGCGTTGAGCTCCGTGATCGTGACCTTCTTGCGCCTCTTCTCAGCCTCAGCCATATCCGCCCCTCCCCCTTGTCTTGCGGTCTTCTGGCACCAGCAAACGCTTAAGCAGAAGCAGCGGCAGGACTGGGAGTCGGCGGGACGAGCTCGGCCACGATCTCTTCGCCCTCCTCCCGCACCGCGATTTGCTGAAGCCGCCGGCTCGGGTCAGCGATGACGCAGCCCGTCCTGATGTCGTACTCGTATCCGTGCCAGGGGCACTTGAGGACTTCGCAGCCCTCTTGCGGGATGTACTCACCCAGACCCAGGCCGGGGGTCATGTGCTCGTACAGCTTGCCCTTGTCGAGAGGACCGCCCTGGTGAAGACACTTCGCGACCAGCCCGTGCAGTGTGCCGTCACTCGCACGGATCACGACCACCGGGATCGGACCGACCTGCGTCCGGGTGAGCTCGCCCGGACCGAGCTCGCTCGTGCGACACACCACCTGTTTCATGTCCCAGTCTCCTTTTGCGCCCTGACGAACTCAGCCGACCAATGCAGGGATCTTCGTGTAGATCTTCGCTGCGTTCTCGGCGAAGATCTTCCGCTTCAGCTCGACGGGCACTCCGAGGGGGAGTGCCTCGTACGGCGAGTCGAAGTCCCAGTGGGGGTAGTCCGTCGAGAAGAGCAGGAGTTCGTCCGACTCCATCCAGTCGACGATCTGCAGGAACCGCTCGAGGGTCATCTCCTCCGTCGGCTGGGTGCAAAAGCGGACCTGATCACGGATGATCTGGCTCGGCTTGCGCTTGACCCACGGCACCTCGGAGTGAAGCTGCTTGTACTGCTGGTCGGCGCGAGACATCAGGTGGGGGACCCAGGTGAACCCGCCCTCGATCATGACGACCTTCAACTCGGGGAACCGGTCGAACACCCCGTTGAACATGAGGCTTACCAGCTCCGACATGAAGACCTGAGGTACGAGCGTGTGCCACTCGACGTAGTAGCGGTGGAATCCGAGGGCTGTGGGGGAGTTCTCGCTGTGGTGCATCCCCACCGGCAGGTTGTTGCGCACCGCCGCCTCGAAGATCGGGAGGTAGAAGGGATCGCCCCACGCCTTGTCGCCGATGTAGAGGATCGCCTGGACCATGCGCGGGTCGCCCCCGACGCGGTCGATCTCACGAGCGGCGCCGATCGGGTCGTGACAGTTCACGTGGACAGAGCCCATCAGCCGGTCGTCCTTGGTGAGCCATTCGCCGAGCTGCCAGTCGTTGTAGGCCGTCATCAGCGCCGTCTTGAACTCCGGCCAACCACCGTTGAGCGCCGACGCATCCAGCCAGCCCGTGAGGATCGCGTAGTCCATGTCGTACTCGTCGAGGAGCTGCTGGCGCAGGAGCGGGTAGTCGGAGCCCGCGGGCCGGCCGTCGGGAAGCTTCGAGTCGGCGCGGTCGAGGCCGCCGGCTGCGTACTGGGCGTAGGGAAGGACGCGGTCCGGGACCCAGCCGAAGTCCGTGATGTACTTGTGCCACATCGGGTCGAGGTACGGGAGCAGGGCCGGAAGGTCGGCCCGCTCGTGGACGTCGGTGTCGATAATGTGAAGCTTCTTCTCGGCGCCTATGACAGGGGTCCTCGTGGCGACCTCAGTCATCTACCTTCACCTCCAAATAGGATCTACCCGATCTGCACTTGCAGCCGACAACCGACGAGCCACCTCTGCACGGAACCGCATTCGCGATGCGGGTGGCCGGATCTCGCGAAGAGAACGAGTCCCGGTACGGAAACCGCCCGGGCATCGGGTGAAATGTTACATCATTAGCAGTACGGTCGCGCAAGGCGAGAATGCGATTGCTTACACTGCGCATGTGAACCCTGCGGGCCTTGTGTATGTATGAGTCCTACTATTGTTCCTATGTCACTGGCTAAGGGTCACAATTTTGTGCTCGCCCCGCCGGCGCCCACAAGCCCGGTGCCGCTCCATTACCAGATTCGCGAGCAGATCTCGCTGGCGATCGCGGACGGGCGGCTGGTTCCCGGTGACCTTCTACCTCCAGAAGAGGATCTTGCCGCGCAGGGGAGCGTGAGCCGGACGACGATCCGCCAGGCGCTCGCGGCCCTCGTTCATGAGGGTCTCATCGAAAGGAAGCGCGGGAAAGGGAGCTGGGTCCTCGAGCCGAGGATCGACCAGCAGCTGATCGAGTTGACCGGCTTCGTGGAAGACATGCTCTCGCGAGGGCTCGAGCCCGAGGCGCGGGTCGTTTCCATGGAGGTCGTCACCGCCGACGTCGTGGTTGCTGAGGAACTCCGCATCGAGGAGGGCTCCCAGGCCGTTCGGATCGAGCGTGTGCGGCTGGCCGACCGTCGCCCGATCCTTTTCGATGTCAGCCACCTTCCTCTCGAGCTCGGCGAGCAGGTCATCAGGGAAGACCTTCGGCAGCGTCCGATCTTCGACATCCTCGAGACTGATCTCGGTGTGGTGCTGGCTGAGGCCGGCTACCACATCCGCGCCGTCGCCGCCAAAGAGCCGATCGCCACGCACCTCCGCGTTCGTCGCTCGGCCCCCCTCCTCATGATCGAGCGGACCACCTATTCTCGAGAGGGCACTCCGGTCGACTACGAGAACCTGTACTACCGGGCTGACCGGATGACTTTTTCAATGCGTCTGAAGCGAGGCCAGACCCGCCCTGAGGCGGTAGACGCGGGGAGATTGAGCTGGGTCGACCGGCGAAGGTCGTGAATTGACGGGCGTCGGCTTCGCCGTCGCCTTCGCCGCGGGCTACGTGCAGGGGTTCACCGGTTTCGGCTTCGCCATCGTCTTCACCCCGCTCTCAGTCCTTTTCTTTTCCGACCCTCAACAGGTCGTCCTCCTGTCGCTCTTTCTCGGCGCGGTCTTGAGCGTCGGAGTGCTCGTCGAGAGCCGCCGCAGCCTTCAGGCCCGGCGAGCGGGGCTGCTCCTCGGCGGTGCGGTGATCGGGACGCCCGCTGGCATCGCCGTCCTGTCGCTGGTGAGTCCCGATGCCCTACGGATCATCATCACCGTCAGCGCCCTCATCGTCGCCACGCTCTGGTTGGTTCGTCTCCCACCGCCACTCGAGAACGAGGGCAGGGCGGTCTGGTTCGGTGGGCTGATCGGCGGGTTTCTGAACGGGAGCACCAGCATGGGAGGCCCCCCGCCAGCCCTCGTCGCCTCGATCCAGCGATGGCCCGTCCAGGAGAGCCGGTCGGCACTCACGACGTTCAACCTCCTGAGCTACGCGCTCGGCTTGGCGACGGCGGCGATCTCGGGCCTGCTCGATGCCGACTTTCTCGTGGACGGCCTACGACTCCTTCCCGTTGCCATCGTCGGGAGCCTGCTCGGTGGATGGTCGGTCCGGCACGTCTCGAAAAGCGCCTTCCATTACGCCCTCCTGGGGACGGTGTGGCTCGCCGGCGTCTTCGGGTTGGTGTCGGTGTGGCGTGGCTGATGGCTCCCGAACTAAGGCGTTCGCTTCTCTTCGATGCGCTCCGGAGGGCTGGAGCCGAGTTCGTGGAGTGGGAGGGGTACCTCTGGGCGGACCACTTCGGGGACCCGACGCGCGAGCACCACGCCGTCCGACAGCACGTCGGTATCTGGGATCTCTCGCCCCTGCGAAAGTGGGAGTTCCGGGGTCCGGACGCTCTCGGCGCCGCTGACTACATCTTCACGCAGGACCTCCGCCACCTCGGGCTCGGCCAGATTCGCTATGCGCCGTTCTGCGACGGCGACGGCGCGATGTTGGGTGATGCCACGGTGTTCCACGTGGGCGAGGATCGCCTGTGGACCTTCACCGCCCGTGACGAAGACGGCGACCATTTCCGGGCTGCGGCGAGCGGGTTCGACGTCACCGTCGAGCCGATCACCGACGAGCTGGCGTGCCTGCAGGTCCAGGGTCCCGGTTCCCGCGAGCTCCTGCGGCCGTTCCTGCCCGACATCGCTGATCTCCCGTACTTCCGGTTCTGGCCCGAGCCCGTCCCGGTCGCCGGCGTGTTGTGTCGGGTCGCCCGGATCGGGTACTCCGGCGAGCTCGGCTACGAACTCTTCTGCCGTTCCGCGGAGTCGGAAGGCCTGTGGGACGCGCTGCTGGCCTCGGGGGGGATCCCGTACGGGCTGGCCGCGACCGAGACGCTGCGCATCGAGGCGGGACTCATCCTGATCGGGCGGGACTACGTCCCACGCCGGTCGAACCCCTACGACGTCTCGCTCGACGGGCTCGTCCGTCTCGGGAAGCGTCGCTTCATCGGCCAGGAGGCGCTGCGAGCCATCGCATCCAGCCCACCGCGCTGTCTCGTCACCGTGCTCGTCGAGGGGGACTCCACCACGATCCCGCCCGCCGGGACGCCTCTACAAATGAAGGGCGGCACGGTCGGAATGGTGACGAGCTCGTGTTGGAGCCCCACCGTCGGCGCTGTCCTCGCCCTCTGCGTTGTGGCACGCGCCACCGCGGAGGAGGGGCGCAGCGTGCGCCTTCCGGTCCCGGGCGGAGAGCTCTCAGGAGCCATGAGGATGGCCCCGATGCATGACCCTGGAAGGGCGCGAGCAAGGAGCTGAGAACGGCTGTCGCCCCTGTGGTCAGCGTTTGCTAACGCGTTATGATCGGCCCGTCTCCGGCGGGTTGCGCCCGAGTGGATTTGTCGTATCATAACTACTCTGCAGGGCTGGAACATTTCGACGGCTCTCGACCAGAGTGCTTACAGCCAAGCGGGGGGAGCATGTCTTTATCGAGGTCGACAAGCGCCGACGCCCTGACAGTGCCGGAGGCGTCGGCTTCGAATGCGCCTCCGACATCCGACTCGACCTCGGCCAAGCCTCCGAAATCGCGCCAGAGTGTGCACCTCTACCGGCTGAAGAAGTGGGCATTGAGCCCAAGGCCTCTGTTGGTGCTCACGGGCTTCGCGCTGTTCTTCACCGTCTGGCTGCTGGCCGTCGACGTCTTCCAATTCTGGCGCTTCCGGTACATGCCCGGCCTGGGGGAAGTCGT
>JAICGL010000062.1 GCA_025923175.1 Acidimicrobiia bacterium | reverse complement strand
TGGTCTGTCCCGGCGGGGACAGGAACAACGCCGACGACGTCTACCTCTACGAGGTGGCCACCGGCAACGTGACACTCGTCAGCGCTACCTCTAGCGGCGCCGCCGGCAACGGCCCTTCCAACCGGCCCACCCTGAGCAGCAATGGCCGGAAGATCGCCTACCAGTCCTCGGCTACGAACCTCGTCGCCGAGAACGTAGCCAACACCCAGGTGCTCTTGAAGGACGTCGCGAGCGGCGCGACGACGCTCGTCGCTCATGGCACCAGCCCCTCGATCAGTGCCGATGGGAACTGGGTGTCCTTCGACAGCAAGGCCAGCTTCGGCTCGCAGGACGGCGGCGGCGACACAGACATCTACGTGAAGAACCTCGCCACCGGGGCCATCACACAGGCCAGCATCCGGACCGACGGGAACCAAGCCAGCACCAGTGGCAACGCTGTTGGCGCCGACTCCACCATCAGCGCCGACGGCCGGTTCGTGGCCTTCTGGTCCGACTCCTCGAACCTGGTCGACAACGACACCAATGGGAACACCGGCTGCCGGGCAGCTCCGTGCTCCGATGTCTTCGTGCGGGACATGGTGGCCCGGACCACCACCCGCATGACGGCGACCAACGGCGCCCAGGGCAACAACGACAGCTTCTCCCCGGCCCTGAGCATGGACGGCCGCGTGGTGGCCTGGGATTCCAAGGCCGACTCGCTGGACCCGTCCCGGCCGACCAACAGCGGCCAGGACATCTACGTCCACGTCAACTTCTAGGCTCCCCAGCCTCAGAGCGGTTCCGGCCCGGGGTTCGTCCCCGGGCCGCCCCGCGTCTTAAGCTCCTATCGCGTGGTAGCCGCCGTCGACGTGGATCATCTCGCCGGTGGTGGCGGGGAACCAGTCCGACAGCAGGGCCACGCAGGCCCGGGCAACGGGCTCCGGGTCGCTGATCGACCAGCCGAGCGGGGCCCGAGCCACCCAGGCCTGCTCGCACGCCGCGAACCCGGCGCTCGACTTGGCCGCCACCGTCTTCAACGGACCGGCGGCGACCAGGTTGACGCGGATCCCGGCGGGTCCCAGATCCCTCGCCAGGTAACGGCATGTGGACTCCAGCGCGGCCTTGGCCACGCCCATCCAGTTGTAAGCGGGCCAGGCCACGGTGGCGTCAAAGTCAAGACTGACGATCGAGCCGCCGCCACGCCCGTCCGCCGAACCGACGCCCTTCATCAACGGCTGGGCCATCTCGGCCAGGGCCTTCAGCGAGTAGGCGGAGGTGTGCACCGCGGTGGCGACGTCGTCCCATCCGGCGCGCAGAAAGTCGCCGCCCAGGCATGCCTCGGGCGCGAACCCGATGGCATGAAGCACGCCATCGAGGCGACCCCAGCGCTGCTCGAGTTCGGCGCCGAGTGCACTGAGGTGTTCCGGATTGGTGACGTCGAGCTCCAAGACGTCGGGTTCGGTCGGCAGTTTCCGGGCCACCCGTTTCGTCAAGCTCATGGCCCGTCCGAATGACGTCAGCACGATCTCGGCGCCCTGCTCCTGGGCGCAGCGCGCCACCGAGAAGGCGATGGACTGATCGGTGAGGACGCCGGTGATGAGGACGCGCTTGCCTTCCAGCAGCATGCGGGGCTCCTTAGCAGGGCGAGATGGAGTGCTTGCGGGCGGCGGCCGTCTCACGCTTGCGGGCGTGGACCGCGAGGGCGGCGCCGAGGACCCGACGGGTTTCGTGCGGGTCGATGATCTCGTCGACGAGACCCCGCTCGGCCGCCTCGATGGGGGAGCAGAACCGCGCGTCGTACTCGGTCTCGAGGGCCAGCCGTTCCTGCTCCCGCTCCTCGGGATCCTCGATGGAAGCGAGGCGCTTGCCGAAGAGGATCTGGACGGCCCCCTTCGAGCCCATGACCGCGATCTCGGCCCCGGGCCAGGCGAAGCAGGCGTCGTTGCCGAGCTCCCGGGAGTCCATGACGATGTAGGCGCCGCCGTACGCCTTGCGCAGCACCAGGCAGATGCGGGGGACGGTGGCGGCGGCGTAGGCGTGGACCAGTTCGGCGCCGTGGCGGATCATGCCGCGCCACTCCAGGTCCTTCCCCGGCTCGAAGCCCGGCGTGTCAACGAACGTGAGGATCGGCAGGTTGAATGCGTCGCAGTGCTGCACGAAACGGGCTGCCTTGCGGGAGGCCTCGATGTCGAGGGTCCCGGCACGCACGTGGGGCTGGTTGGCCACGATGCCCACCGGCCGGCCACCGAGACGCCCGTAGGCGGTGACCATGTTGGAGGCGTACCGGGCCCGGACCTCGAGCAGTGATCCCTCGTCGAGGACGTCGGCCAGCACGGTCCGCACGTCGTACGACGCCCGGGCAACGTCGGGCACCGCACCGGCAGCCCGCCGGCATGACCGGTCGAGCGGGTCGTCGGCCGCCAGCGCCACGACGGGCGGATCAAGGAGATGGTTGGCCGGCAGGTAGGAGAGGAGGTCGGCCACGGCCAGCATGGCGTCCTCCTCGTCTGCCGCCACCAGAGAAGCCACACCGGTCCGGGAGTCGTGAACGGGCCCACCACCCAGACGGACCCGGTCGATCTGCACCCCGGTGAATTCGGCCACCGCCTCCGGCCCGCTCACGTAGGCGAAGGCGTCAGGGGTCATGACGACGTGGTCGGCCAGGCCCAGCATCAGCGCCGGGCCCGACGTGCAGGGCCCGACAACGGCGAAGACGATCGGGACGACGCCCGAAGCCCGCGACACCTGGCGGGCCACGCGGCCCCAGGCGTGGAGCGACGCCACACCCTCGTGGATGTCCGCCCCCGAGGTGGCCAGCACCCCGATGATCGGCAGGCCGAGTTCGGTGGCCACGGTGACGACCCGTTCGATCGCCACGCCCTCGGCCGGGCCGATGGCTCCACGGTGCTTGCCGCCGTCGAGCCGGAAGAGGGCCACGTCCCTTCCCTCGAGCCGGCGGAGCGTGGCGGTGGCGGCCGTGCTGGCCCGCCCGGCCACCGGCAGCCCCAGCGAGAGGCCGCCTCCACCCGGTTCGAGGGAAAGGGTCATGCGGCCGGGGCCGGGCCCACCACCAGCGTGGCGTTGTGCCCACCGAAGCCGAACGAGTTGGACAGCACCGGGCCCCGCAGCTCGCGAGGCGACCCGGCGATGACGTCGATGGTGATGTCGGGGTCGGTCTGTTCGTGGTTGGCCGTCGGCGGAACCAGCCCGTCCCGCGCCGCCAGGATCGAAGCGACGCACTCGACCGCCCCTGCGGCGGCGATCAGGTGGCCGGTGACACCCTTGATCGATGTGACCGGGGGCGTCGAGCCGTTGAACACCTTGACGATGGCTTCGGCCTCGGATGCGTCGTTGAGCGGGGTGGACGTGCCGTGAGCGTTGACGTGGCCGATGTCCGACGGCGCCAGGCCGGCGTCTTCGAGGGCCAGCTGCATGCACGCCGTCGCACCGCTGCCCCCGGGAGACGGGGCGGTGATGTGGTAGGCGTCGGCGTTGCGGCCGTAGCCGAGGATCTCGCCGTAGATATGGGCGCCCCGGGACAGCGCCCGGTCGTACCGCTCCAGGACGAGGAATGCGGCACCCTCGCCCATGACGAAGCCGTCGCGCCCGACGTCGAACGGGCGGGAGGCGCTGGCCGGGTCTTCGTGGCGGCCGGAGAGCGCTCCCATGCGGGCGAAGGCGGCGATGGCGATCGGCACCACCACGGCCTCGGCCCCGCCGGCGAGGACGACGTCGGCCGTGTTGTCGCGGATGAGCCGGGCCCCCTCGCCGATGGCGTGCGAGCCAGCGGCGCAGGCAGTGGCCACACAGATATTCGGGCCGGTCCAGCCCAGCTCCATGGCCACGATCGCCGGCGTGGCGTTGGGCATCATCATCGGCACGAGGAAGGGTGTGACCCGCAGCGGCCCCCGCTCGAGGAGCAGCTTCTCCTGGTCCTCCATGGTCCCCAGACCGCCGATCCCGACACCCGCCACGATGGCGCAACGCGCCGGGTCCGCGCCGGTGTCGCCGGCGTCCCGGTTCGCGTCGATGGCCGCGGCGAAGCCAAGCTGGGCGTTGCGGTCGACCCGCCGGACTTCCTTGGGGCCCAGGTACTCGACGCCGTCGAAGCCTTTCACCTGGCAGGCGAAGCGTACGGGGAGGTACGAGGTGTCGAAGCTCTCGATGTTGGCGGCCATGGGCCGCCCCGCCAGCACCGTCTCCCAGAACGACGCCACGTCGTTACCAGCCGGGGTCTTCAGGCCCAGGCCGGTGACCGCGACGCGAGGCCGGCCCCGATGGTCGACCATCGACCCGGATGCCCCGTTGGGGGCAGTGCCGCTCATGCGTTGGCGCCGAGCTTGCCCATGACGAGGGTCAAGGCCTGGCCCACAGTGTCGACACCGTCGAGGTCCTCTTCGGGGACGGAGATGTCGAAGCGCTCCTCGAGGGCCATGACAAACTCGACAAGGTCGAGGCTGTCGGCGTCGAGGTCCTCCTTGAAGCGGGCTTCTTCCGTGACGGCCGACGGGTCGACGGCCAGGACTTCTACCGCCGCCTCCTTCAGGATGTTGAACGCCTCGGCGCGATCCATTTGTTGCTCCTTTGCAGGTGGTGAGGGAACGGGCTACAGCCCCATGGAGATCCCGCCATCGACCGGGATGACGGCTCCGGTTATATACCCAGCCGCCTCCGAACACAGGAAGGCGACGGTGGCACCGACCTCCTCGGGTGTGCCGAGCCGGTTGAGGGGCACGAGCCCCTTCAGCTCGGCGACCCGCTCTTCGGAGGCGCCTTCGAGCATGGTGGTGGCGATGGGGCCGGGAGAGACGAGGTTGCAGGTGACATTGCGAGAGGCCAGCTCGCGGGCCACCGAGCGGGTGAGCCCGAGGAGGCCGGCCTTGGCGGTGGCGTAGTTGACCTGGCCGGCGGAGCCAGTGAATCCGGTGGCCGAGCCGATGTTGACGATGCGGCCGAACCGGCCCCGGATCATGCCGGGGGTGGCCCGCCGGATGGCGTAGAAGGGGCCGTCGAGGTTGGTGCGCAGCACTTCGCCCCACTGCTCGTCGCTCATGCGCATGAGCAGCCCGTCGCGGGTGACGCCGGCGTTGTTGACGAGGATCTGGACCGGCCCCCAGGTGGACTCGACCTCTTTCATGGCGCTGTCGAGAGCAGCCGGGTCGGCCACGTCGGCGGCGACGGGCAGCGCCTCCCCGCCGGCGTCGGTGATGGCGGCAGCGGTCTCCGCCGCCCCCTCCTTGTCCGACCGGTAGCACAGGGCCACCCGGTGGCCGGCGCCGGCCAGGGCGATCGCACTGGCCCGGCCGATGCCGCGCGAGCCCCCGGTGACCAGCGCAACACGGCTCTGGGTCTTGGTCTCGGCGGTGCCGCTCATGCCGGACGGCCCCAGCGGAGGACGGCGCTCGACCACGTCATCCCCGCCCCGAACCCGCAGCAGAGGACGATGTCGCCGTCGGAGAGGCGGCCGTCGTCGGCCGCCTCTGACAGGGCGATCGGGATGGAGGCCGCGGAGGTGTTTCCGTAGCGGTCGATGTTCACGATGCACCGCTCGGCCGGGATCTTGAGCCGGTTGGCGGCGGCGGTGACGATCCGGGCGTTGGCCTGGTGGGGCACGAACCAGTCGACGTCGGCCGTCGTGAGTCCTGCCCGGGCGAGGGCGGTGTTCGACGACTCGACGACCACCCGCACCGCCGTCCGGAAGACCTCGGGCCCGTTCATCTGCATCCAGTGGGCGCCGGCGGCAACGCTCTCGGGGGTGGTCGGCTGGCGGCTCCCGCCAGCGGTGATCTCGATCAGGTGGGCGGCCGATCCATCGGAGCCCATGTCCCAGGAGAGAACTCCGGGCCCGTCCGGCCCGGCGGTGGACGGGCCGATCACCGTGGCCCCGGCCCCGTCGCCGAAAAGGATGACCGTGCCCCGCTCGGTCGGCTCGACCACCCGGGTGAGGTTCTCGGCGCCGACGAGCAGGATGGGGGCGTCCGTCCCGGCCGCGACCAGCCCGGTCGCCACGACGAGGCCGTAGCTGAAGCCGGCGCAGGCCGCTCCTACGTCGAATGCACCGCAGCGCACCCCGAGGCCCTCGGCGACGAACGACGACGTCTCGGGGATCGGTTGCTCGGGCGTGCAGGTGGCCACGATCAGCATGCCGAGGTCGCCGGGGGTGATCCCGGCCGACTTGATGGCGGCGTTCCCGGCCGCGATGGCCAGACCGGCGGTCGTCTCGTCGGGCGCGCACATGCGCCGCTCGGAGATCCCGGTCCGCTCCAGGATCCACTGGTTGCTGGTCCCGATATTGCGGGACTCGAGCTCGGCGTTGGTCAGCTTCCCTTCGGGGACCGCCATTCCCCAGCCGGCGATGGCGGCCCGGCGTGGGCCGGCACCCGCCGTCACGCGAGACGAAGCCAGGCGACCGGCTGGCCCTCCCGGACCCGCTCACCGGCGCGGGCGAGCATCCCGATGAGGAAACCTCCGAAGGGACTGCGGACGGGCGTCGAGGAGCCAGGCCCCTCGATGACACCGATGGCCTGGCCGGCGGTGACGAGGGTCCCGTCAACGGTGTCGGTCAGGTCGAGATCGCTGTCGGCAGCCAGGGGGCGGAACACACCGACGGTAGGAGCAACGATCACGCGCTCGGGAACGGCGAGGACCTCGCCGGGGACCGGCACGGACTCAATCACGGGCGAACCTCCGAGAGGGGGGAGATGTCGTCGGGGGTGGCGACACCGAGAACCGGGACGCCGGGGGCGCCCCGCTTGGCCAACCCGGCCAGCATCGAGCCGAAGCCCACCTCGACCAGGGTGGTGGCTTCGAGTTCGTCGACCAGGGTGGTCATGCACCCCCGCCAGCGGACGGGGGAGACGAGATGGCGCTCCAGGCGCTCCGGCCAGCCGGTGGCGTCACCGTAGGGTCGGGCGTCGGTATTGGACACGATCGGAGCGGCCGGCCTGTCAAAGGCGATGCCGTCGAGGATGGGCCGCAGCGCGGTGGCGGCCTCCTCCATGAGCGGGGTGTGGAAGGCGCCACCGACCTTGAGGGGCATGACCCGGCGGATGCCGAGGTCGCCGGCGGCCTTGGTGGCCCGCTCGATGCCCGACGGGGTGCCGGCGATGACGATCTGGCCGGGGGCGTTGTCGTTGGCCAGCCAGCACTCGTCGGGCGCGGCGCCGCACGCCTCGAGGACCTGGGCCTCGTCGGAGCCGATGACGGCCGCCATCTTGCCCGGATGCCGGTCGGCGGCGGCCTGGGTGGCCTCCGCTCGGCGGGCGGCGAGGCGAATGCCCTCCTCGAAGGGCAGGCACCCGGAGGCGATCAGGGCGGTGATCTGGCCGAGCGAGTGACCGGCGAACGCCACCGGAGCGGTGTCCAAGGCCCCCCGTGCCGCCTCCCAGACGATGAGAGACGTCAGAAGCACCGACAGCTGTGACTCACGGGTGCGGGCCAGGTCGTCGGCCGACTCGGCCAGCAGGAGGTGGGCCAGCGGTTCCCCGAGGGCCTGCTCGGCCCGGTCCACGACGCCCCAGGCCTCGTGCTCCCGCCAGGACGCGCCCATCAGGGCACCTTGGGTCCCCTGGCCCGGAAAAATCACCGCGACAGCCACGCTTCTGGCTTCCCTCCCGTTTGCGTTCTCGGTTCCGACCGCCCGCCCGGTGACAGGGTTACATACGGGGCGCCAATGGTTCGATAACTGCGTGTTACGGTTCATCGAAAGGTTCAGGAGGGTGCCCGTGGCCTACCGGGTCGAAGAGCTGGCGGCCGCCGCCGGCGTGAGCGTTGAGCTGCTGCGCTCCTACCAGACCAAAGGTCTGATGGACCCGCCGCGCCGTGACGGCCGGGTGGCCCTCTACGACGATCGTCATCTAGAGCGTCTTCGTACCATCAAAGAGCTCAAGGACAACGGATATTCGCTCAAGGCCATCGCGGGCCTGCTGACGCGACAGCACGGCGACGCCCAGCGGACGGTGCCACCGCTACCGCCGGTGGGCGACGACGAGCACCTTGCCCCCCAAGAGCTTGCTGACCGCACCCGGGTGCCGCTCGCCGTTCTCCGCTCGCTGGAGGCGTCGGGCGTGATCCGGGCCCGGCAGGGGAGCGGCGGCGCCTACTACACTGGCGCTGATGTGAGGGCTGTGAGGATGTTGTTGAGCCTGCTCGGCGTGGGGCTGCCGATGGAGGAGTTCATGCAGTTGGCTCGCCTTCAGATCTCCACCATGCAGGAGGTCGCCGGCGGCGCCGTGCAGCTCTACTCCAAGTACGTCGTCGAGCCCCTCCGCGCCGCCGGCCTCGACCCCCATGAGGAAGGGGAGCGGGCGGAGGCCGCCTTCGGCCTCCTGGTCCAGGCGGCAACGTCCCTCGTCGCCTACGGCTTCGAGCGCATGCTCCGCAACGCCTGGGCCGCGGAGAAGTCCGGCGAGGTCGTCGAGGCCTGGCGGTAACCTTTGCAAGCCGGCCCGGATGGCGAAATGGCATACGCGGTGGACTCAAAATCCATTGTCCGAGAGGACGTGCGGGTTCGACCCCCGCTCCGGGCACCCTCAGCTGACCTTCGAACGCGAGTTCGGTCCGCGTCCGGAATGTCCGGGTCTGCTAACACTGGCACCCTGTGACGGCAAACGAGGTAGCTGACCACTCTCCGTCGAACTCCTTGGGCGTGACAGGCATCATCTTCAACCTGCTCGAGGAAGCGGTGACGCGCCGCTTCGGCCCGGGCGCCTGGTCGGAGATGCTGGCGAAGATCGATGTCGGGGGCTACCTGCCGTTCGACAAGTACCCCGACGACGAGTTCTTCCGGCTGCTCGGGGCGCTCCCCGTGGCTCCGGAGATGGACGCCGAGGAGCGGCTGCGGTGGTTCGGCCGGGCGGCGGTGCCGCTGCTGGCCGAGCGCTACCCGTTGATCTTCGCCCCCCACCGCAGCGCCGAGCAGTTCCTCCTGACGCTCAACGCCATCCTCCACCCCGGCGGCCTGGCCCCGGCCGACGTGGAGGCCGGCCCGCTCGACCTCGAAGTCCTCGAAGTCGAGCCGCCCGGGGGGCTCGTGCTGGGCTACCGGTCCGTTCGGCGGCTCTGCGCCCTGGCCGAAGGTTTCGTCACCGGCACCGCCGAGTACTACGGCGAAGAGGTCCAGATCCAGCAGCCCCGCTGCATGCTGCACGGCGAGGAGCGCTGCGCCCTCGTCTGCACCTTCGCTCCCGCCGCCTGATATCTCTGTAGGGGCATGCACCCCGACCTCGAACCGATCGCCTTCCTGGTCGGTACCTGGCGCGGTGAGGGCCGGGGGGTCTACCCGACGATCGCGTCGTTCGAGTACGGCGAGGAGATCCGCTTCGCGGCGGTGCCCGGCAAGCCGTTCCTGAGCTATCAGCAGCGGACATGGGCCCTCGACGACCAGCGCCCCCTCCACGCCGAGACGGGCTACTGGCGGCCGAAGCCGGACGGGCGCCTCGAGGTCGTGCTCGCCCATCCCACCGGCGTCTCGGAGATCGAAGAGGGCAGTGTCTCCGGCGGCGTCATCGATCTCACCGCCACGTCGATCGGCCTGACGGCCACGGCCAAGGAGGTCACCGGCCTCACCCGCCGGCTCGAACTCGTCGGCGACGACGTCCTGCGCTACGAGGTCCAATTGGCCGCCGCCGGACAGCCCCTTCAGGGTCATCTGACCGCGGAACTCCGCCGGGTCGACGAGGCGTGAGCGGTTCCGGCGACGCCGACCGGTTCGCCACCGCCTGCGTGGCGACACCGCACTACCTCGCCAGCCATGCGGGCGCAGCCGTCCTGCGTGGCGGCGGCAACGCCATGGACGCCGCCATCGCCGCCAACCTCGTCCTGGGCGTCGTCGCCCCCTACACCTGCGGGATCGGCGGCGACTGCTTCGCCATCGTCTGGGACGGCGCGCTCCACGGCTACAACGGTTCGGGCCGGGCGCCCGGTGCGGCCACCCCGGACGCCGTGGCGGGTTGCGTCGATCCGGGCGCGTCAGAGGTTCCGGGCATGCCCCGCAGCGGTCCTCTCCCCATCACTGTGCCCGGTGCGGTCGACGCCTGGTTCGCGCTCCTCGAACGGTTCGGCACCCGGTCGTTCGCCGAGCTTGCAGAGCCGGCGATCGCCTATGCCGCCGACGGGTTTCCGCTCACCGCGGCCGGAGCCGCCCGGATCGGGGCGGGGGAGCCGGTCGAGCCCGGTTGGGGCGAGTGGCAGGACATCTACGGGAAGGCGCAGGCCGGTGCCCGGTTGTCGCAGCCGGGTCTGGCGCTCACCCTGCAGACCGTGGCGGCGGGCGGTCCGGATGCCTTCTATCGGGGTGTCATCGGCGCGGCCGTGGCCGCGCATGTACGGGAACTCGGCGGCCTGCTCGATGCCGCCGACCTCGCCATCCACGAGGGCGAGTGGGTCGAGCCGCTGGAGGGTCGGTATCGGGACGTCACCGTCGCGGAGCTCCCACCCAACAGCCAGGGGTCGGCCGCCCTCCTGGCCCTCCACCTGCTGGACCACGCCGGTCCGCTCCCGGCCGACGGGCCGGAGCGACAGCACGTCTTGATCGAGGCCGTCGCCGCCGCCCTGGCCGAGCGCGACGCCCATCTGACCGACCCCGCCCGCATGCGGATCCCGCCGGAGACCCTGGCCGACCCCGCCCACGCCGAGGCCATCGCGGCCACCGGATCGTCACCGGTGGCCGGCGCAGCGCGGGGCGGCGGGGGGGACACGGCCTACCTCTGCGCAGTCGACGGCGCGGGGATGTGCGTCAGCCTCATCCAGTCCAACTACAACGGCTTCGGCAGCGGCGTCACCGTGCCGGGCTGGGGGATCAATCTGCACCACCGGGGGGCCTACTTCAGCCTCGACCCGGACCACGTCAACGTCATCGCTCCCGGTAAACGGACCCTCCACACGCTCATGCCCGCCTTCGCCCGGCGCGACGGCCGGCCCTGGCTCGTCTTCGGCACCATGGGGGCCGACGGCCAGCTCCAGACCCAGGTTCAGCTGCTGGCCCGCCTGGTGGACGACGGCGCCGATCCCGCCGCGGCTTTGGCCGCCCCCCGGTGGATGGTGGACCCCGGTGACTTCTCCCTGCGGATCGAGAACCGGTTCCCGAGCACGGTGATCGACGGGCTGCGCCGCCACGGGCACCGCGTCGACACGACCGGACCGTACGAAGACTTCATGGGCCACGCCCATCTCATCCGGCTCGACGGCGACGGGCTGACTGCGGCCTCGGATCCGCGGTGCGAGGGGCTCGCCGCCGGGTTCTGAGGGCCCGACCAGCGGTTTGCAGGCTCTCCGCCGAGGGAACGATCTCCTGACAGGGACTGATCAGGAACGCAGCGGAGGAGAAGTGATGAAGCTATTTCGTATGAAGACGCTGGCCACGTTCGGCATCGGGTTCCTGGCCGGTTCCGCCGCGGGCCGCGGGCCCTGGGAGAAGACCCAGGCGAGCATGGAGGACATCAAGGGCAAGGTCTCCGGGTCCATGAACGGCGGCGACCAGTACGGCTCCATGTCCACCAACGACATCGACGGGCAGCGTGGCGGGCAGGGCAAGCCGGCATTGACCGAGATGTAGCGATCCAAACCCCTGAGGACGCGAGGAGGCCCCGGTTCGACCGGGGTCTCCTCGCGTCGCCCGGAAGCAACCCGCTACGGTCAGGGCCATGGACGCCGAATCCGCCCGGGAGTTCATCCGGAAGAATCACCACGCCGTGCTGGCCACGTACCGGGCCGACGGCAGCCCGCAGATGTCGCCGGTCGCCGCCGAC
>JAICGL010000061.1 GCA_025923175.1 Acidimicrobiia bacterium | reverse complement strand
TCCAGCTCGTCGGCGACGGTCTCGGGTTTGGACCAGCCGTGGCCCTCGCCCTCGTAGACGTGGTACTCGACCGTCGACCCTTTCCGGCGGAGTGCCTCGACCAGGGAGTCGGCCTGCGCTTTGGGGACGGTGTTGTCCCGGTCGCCCTGCAGGACGAGTAGCGGCACGGCGATCTCGGCGACGTGGTTGACCGGCGAGCGCTCCCGGTAGAGGGCGGCCGCCTCGGGCAACGGGCCGACCACCTTGTCGAGGTAGCGGGACTCGTAGCGGTGGGTCGTCTCGGCCAGGTCGAACAGGTCGGCCACGCCGTAGCGGTCGACCGCCGCCCGCACCAGCCCGGGGTAGCGGGCGGCCAGCAGCAGCAGCGTGAAGCCCCCGGCGCTGCCTCCGTCGATGGCAACCCGGTTGGGGTCGCACCAGCCGGACGCGCCCGCGTGGCGGATGGCGGCGGCCACGTCGGCGACGTCGAGTTCACCCCAGCAGCCGGTGAGCGCCTGCGTGTAGGCCCTCCCGTACCCGGTCGAGCCGCGGTAGTTCGGTGCCAGCACCGCCCAACCACGCGACACCCAGAACTGGTGCCGGGGCCACCACGTCACCGCCGCCGACCCGGTCGGCCCGCCGTGGACGTAGACGATCATCGGTGGCTTCGTCTCCGGGCCTAGGGCCGAGGTGGCCGGACGGTAGAGCAGGCCGTGCACGGTCCCGCCGTCCTCGCCCGTCCAGCTGACGGGCTCGGGCTCGACCGGATCGGCGGCCACGAGCGCCCCGGGTGCTCCGGAGGCCAGCACCCGCCGCACGCTCGGGTCGCGAGGATCGGTCCAGGCGACCTGCGGCGGGGTCATGCCGCCCTGACGGATGGCGGCGATCCTGGCCCCGCGCCAGTCGAGGAAGTGGTGCCAGCCCTTCCGGATCGATCGCGCGTCACCCGTCCTCGAGGCCACGACCAGCCGCCCGAAACCGCCTTCGTTGCGGCAGAAGGCGATCGCCGCGCCATCGGGCGCCCAGACATACGACCGCTGTCCCGCTCCCCAGGTCGGCTCGGCGTGCTCGGCCGCCTCATCCACCAGCGGTTTGGCGTCCTCCCCTTCCGGCCCGCCGACCCAGACGTTCATCCAGCCGGTGGCGTCGCAGACGTAGGCCAGTGCCCCTCCGTCCGGCGAGAAGCGGGGCTGGCCGCAGGCGACGCCACCGCCATTGCCGTCGGCCCCGGCCACCACCCTGAGCGGACCGGCCGGCGCTACCCCGTCGACCGCTCGCAGGACGATCCGGGAGGCGTCCCACGGCATGTCCGGGAAGTCCCATTCGTGCCAGGCGAGCTGACGGCCATCGGGCGACCAGGCCGGGTCGAAGGTCCAGTCGGCTCCGGTCGACAGCCGGGCGGGCCAGGCCGAGCCGTCCCTCGGCACGACGGCGATGTCGCAGCGGTCGTCCCGTTCGAGGACGAACGCGATGCGCTCGCCGTCGGGAGTCGCCGCCGGCGCCGCCGCTTCACCGTCGGGCGAGAGCACCCGCAAGGGTCCGCCCGAGGCTGGCACCGCCACCAGCCGGCCGTCGGCCGCGGCGTAGACGAGGTCGGGCCCGGCCCACGTGAACCCGCCGAACGCTGAAGTGGCGGCGTCGGCGGTCACGGCGACCGGCGGGCTGCTCCCGTCCACCGGGGCGACCACGATGTCGGCGCGACCGCCGGCGGTCTCGATCCAGGCCAGCTGCCGCCCGTCGGGCGAGAACCGGGTGGCCGACAGCCCCCGGGACCGGGCCACCATGGCGGCGGTGACAGCAGGCGCCTCCCGCGATCCCTCCATGGAGGGGCGACGATACTTCGGCGAAAGATAGGGTCGCGGTCTGATTCCCGACCCCAGGAGGACGACAACGATGGCGAAGGCCACGGAGCTTCCCGACCGGACCCTCGGCATGGAGCTCGTCCGGGTGACCGAGGCGGCGGCCATGGCGGCCGCCCGGTGGATGGGCCGGGGAGACAAGGAGGCTGCCGACGGCGCGGCCGTCGACGCCATGAGGGCCGTCCTCAACGGCGTGTCGATGGACGGGATCGTCGTCATCGGCGAGGGGGAGAAGGACGAGGCCCCCATGCTCTACAACGGCGAGAACATCGGTGACGGGCACCCGCCGGCCGTCGACATCGCCGTCGACCCCATCGACGGGACGACCCTCACCTCGCTCGGCCGGCCCGGCGCCATCGCGGTGATCGCCCTCTCGGAGCGGGGCACGATGTTCAACCCCGGGCCCTGCGTATATATGGAGAAGATCGCCGTCGGGCCCGACGCCGCCGACGCCATCGATCTCACCGCTTCGGTCAAGGCCAACCTCAAGTGGGTGGCCAAGGCGCTGCGCAAGGACGTGGAAGACGTCACCGTCGTGATCCTCGACCGGGACCGCCACTCCAAGATCATCAAGGAGTGCCGGGAGGCCGGGGCCCGGATCCGCCTCATTCCCGACGGCGACGTGGCCGGCGCCATCTCCGCCGCCTGGCCCGAGTCTGGCGCCGACATCCTCTTCGGGATCGGCGGCACACCCGAGGGCGTCATCGCCGCCTGCGCCCTCAAGGCCCTCGGGGGCGCCATGCAGGGTCGCCTCTGGCCCCGCAACGATGACGAGAAGCAGCGGGCCATCGACGCCGGCTACGACCTCGACCAGGTCCTCACCCTCGACGACCTCGTCTCCGGTGAGGACGTCTTCTTCGCTGCCACCGGGATCACCGACGGCGAATTGCTCCGTGGTGTCCGCTTCCGGGGTGACGGTGCCACCACGCAGTCGCTGGTCATGCGGTCGAAGTCGGGGACGATCCGCAAGATGGACGCCACCCACCGCTGGAAGAAGCTGATGCGCTACAGCTCCATCAACTTCGACTAGCGAAGAGCTCCATCCCTTTCGCGCAGACCAAGTCGGAAAATCCGGCAGCGCAAGACTTGACGTCGCCGCAGGCATCAGGTTCGGGACGGTTCAGGCAGGAATCAGCGGGATAAGCGCAGAAGGGTTGTGCTCGTCGCGGTGTTTCGGCACCGGACGGGCCGCTGGGCCGGTGAGCGACTGGGGAGCTCGCCGGGCTCCCCCCTTGTCTTCCCCATCACAGGAAAGCCTCCGCGCTGTCCATGGAAGTCACGCCCCTCGCCGCATCGACGGTTCTCGGCGACCTCGCCGTCACCGCTCGCGCCGTCGTGGCGTCGTCCGCTGCGGAGTGGAGGTTCTCGGTCGAAGGACCGTGGGCCTTCGCCACCCCGATCGGGGCTCAGTCACCCGAGCAGGGCTGGAAGCTGCACATCTCAGCCACCGAGACGTCGGCGGCGGAAGTGCTTGCAGCGACCCTCCCTGTTCTGGTGACCGAGTGCGTCCCGTTCAAGTTCGCCGCCACCCACAAGATCGTCCGGCTTCTCAACTCCACCCACGCCGATCGGGCGTCGGGCGGGAAGTTCATCACCGTCTACCCGGCCGACGACGAGCAGGCCGTCCGGGTGGCCGAGGCCTGCCACCGGGCAACCGAGGGTCTGACCGGCCCGGTCATCCTGTCCGACCGGGCCTACCGGCCGGGCAGCCTGGTCCACTACCGCTACGGCGGCTTCACGGGTTCCTCGTCGGTCGACGCCGACGGCGTGGTCATCCACCTGATCAAGGGTCCCGACGGCACACCGCTGGCCGACGAGCGCACGGCCTCGTACCGCGCACCGTCCTGGCTGGCAGACCCGTTCCAGCCGGCTGCGGCGACGGCCGTCCCGACCAGCGGCACCGCCCCCTCCTCCGGCGGCACGGTGGTTCTCAACGGCCGCTACCGGATCCATGGCGCTCTCAGCCACGCCAACAAGGGCGGCACCTACCTCGCGGAGGACGCCACCACCGGCCGCATGGTCGTCATCAAGGAAGGCCGGCCCCACGTCGGCGACGAGGGCCGGGGCGACGCCCGGGCCCGGGTGCGCCACGAAGCTCGCATGCTCTCCCTGGTCGAGTCTGCCCTTGGCGGCTCACGCCGCCTTTGTCGGGGGGACACCCCCCATCCCCCCGGGGACCTGGCTCCCCGGCTTGTCGATCTCTTCGAGCAGGGCGGCCACGTCTTCCTGGTCGAGCAGTACATCGACGCCCCCTCCCTGCGCGAACTGGTCGAGGGTGACACGGGCGAAGGCCCTGTGACGGCCCTTCCGGCCGACGAGATTCGGGCACTGGCGATTGCCCTCGCCGAGACGATGGCCGCCTTCCACGCTGACGGCATCGTCGTCGGCGACTTCAACCCCAACAACATCCTCGTGAACGACGACGGGAGCCTCGTCCTGATTGACCTCGAGCATGCCCGGCCGGCCGCCGAGCCGCAGGGCAGCCCGGCCGGAACGCCTGGCTACGCCTCCGAGGAGCAGCTCCGCGGGACCTCGACGGACGGCTACGCCGACGACAGCTGGAGCCTCGGCGCCACCATTGCCTTCCTCGCCACCGGCGCCGACCCGTTCCTCCCGGCGGGCGCCGACGACACCTGGAGCGAACCGGCCCGCCTGGCCGCCTGGCTCGACGGGCAGGTCGCCGCCGGCGCCGTCGACGCCGCCCTGGCCGGCATCGCCCTCGGGGCCATGGCACCCCGACCCACAGACCGCTTGCGCCCGGCCGCCGTCCTGACCGCCCTCCGGGGGGAGGGGAGCGGGATGGCGCCGGGCCGCGGGGGTTCTTCAGACGGCGCCCCCAGTGAAGCCGACATCGTCGCCCAGGCCGCCGACGTGGTCGTCGATCTCGCCGCCTGGCTCGTCGAGACCATGGGCGCGGGGCCCGCCGGCCATCTCTGGCCAGCCGGGGCAGCCGCTGCCTCGCTCGACCCCATCGCCGTGCAGGCCGGCGCCAGCGGTGTGGGCCTGTTCCTGGCGCAACTCGTCCGGGCCGCCGGCGACCTGCCGGCCGCCGCCCAGCGGCGTCTCGAGCACATCGACGTGCGGCACACCCTCAGTCAGACCGCGGCGTGGGTCGCCGATCAGCTGGCCCGCAACCCGGAGCGGCCGCCGGGTCTCTACTTCGGCACGTCCGGAGTGGCCTGGTTCCTGGCCGACGCCGGTGAGGCCCTCGGCCGCGACGACCTCCTGCGCCGGGCCCACGAACTGGCGCTGACCATCCCCGTCCGGGTGCCCAACAGCGACATCACCCACGGCACCGCCGGAATCGGCCTCGGCCAGCTCCGGCAATGGCTGAGCAGCGGCGACGAGCGCTTCCTGGCCCGGGCCGTCGTAGCCGCCGAGCAGGTGCTCCGCTCGGCCGTGCGATCCGACGACGGCTCGGCGATCTGGCCCGTCCCGGTCGGCGCGCCGACCCGCCTGGCCGGCACCGTCTCCTACGGCTACGCCCACGGCAACGCCGGCATCGCCACCTTCCTCTTCGCCATCGCGGCCGCGACCGGCGAGCCGGAGTTCGCCGCCATGGGTAGCGACGCCCTCCTCACCGTCCTGCCGCACGCCGTCGCCGTCGACGGCGCCGCCTACTGGCCGGCCAGCCCCGAGCACGCCGACGATTCGTCGGAGGCGGGGTACTGGCCCTCGTGGTGCAACGGATCGACCGGGATCGGAACGGCATTCCTCCGTGCGCACCTCTACACGGGCGAACCGGGCTTCCGGCTGGCGGCCGACGCCGCGGCCCTGGCCGGCCTGCGGGAGCGGTGGCGCAGCTCGGCCGTGCAGTGCCACGGCCTGGCCGGCGACGCCGAGCTCATCCTCGACCTCATGACGCTGCCCGCCCGGGAGCTCGAACCCGGCGACCCGTACCGGCGCGCCGCTCTCGACGCCGCGGAGGCGCTCCTCCTCCAGCGACGCACTCCAACTTCCGGCCGCGGGACCGTCTTCGCCGATGACTCCGGTGGCACCATCAGCGCCGGGTTCGGTACCGGCCTGGCCGGTACCGGCGCCTTCCTTCTCCGGCTGGTGGCTGGCTGCCCCCGTCCGCTGCTGCTCGACGACCTCCTGACCTTCGACGGCGGTGAGGCATGACCGAGCGAGCAATGTTCGACGTCGAGGCTTTGGCCGCCGAGATGGCGGCGCTGCCCGACCGGCGCGACTTCGCCTTCTCGGCCGAGGTCGGCCGGGTCGCATGGATCGACGAGAGCGCCCTGGAGTGGGTCGACGACGACTCCCCCGGCCGGGTCGGCCGCTTCGTCTTCGCCGAGGCGCTGCCAGCTCCCGTCCAGCTGGAGATCGTCACCGCCGAACTGATGGGCCTGTGCCGCCCCACCGCCGCCGGACTCGAGGTCATCGCCGTCGACATCGACCCCGCCACCGGGGCCGGCACCGCCCGCACCGTGGCCGACCTGGCCACACCCCAGACCTGCCTCCTCCCCCGCCTTCCGGGGGCCGATACGCAGCTCCTGGCCGTGGTGGGCTTCGACGACACGACGACGCTGTTCCGCATCGGCTGGCGCGACGGCTCCATGACTGAAGCCGGCCGTCTCCCCTCTCCGATCGCAGGAGGGGTGTGGCTCGACGACACCGGCGACAAGCTGGCGGTCAACCTGGCCGGCGAGTCGGGCCGGTCCAGCGTCTTCGTCGTGGACTTCGCCGCCAAGAGCTTCTCCCGCCTGTTCGAGGCCTCTCCCGATAGCGAGGACCGCATCGTGCTGGCCGACCCGGCCAGCGGCCGGGTGGTGGTCACCACCGACGCACTCGGCTACCCGGCGGTCGGCATCGCCGAGCCGAAGTCCGCAGCGGGCATCCGTTTCATCCCGGCGATGGAGGAAGGCGACGAGGGCCCGGAGCCCTGCAGCTTCCTCTCCGACGGGCGGACGCTGGTCCTCCGCCACGAGAACGGCGTTGAGAGTCACATCCTGCTGGCCGACAGCGAGAGCCTCGTGGTGGCCCCGCCGATGCCGCTGCCCGTTGGTGAGGTCGGCACCCCGGTCGTCCAGGCCGGCCGCCGCCTCCGGTTCCCGTTCTCCACTCCCGACGGGCCGTGGCGGCCCGCCTCGGTCGACCTGGGAACGGGCGCCTTTTCCTTCGACATGTTGCCCGAGGAGAGTCAGAGCCCTGCGCTCGTGACCGCCCGGGTGGCGTCCTTCCCCTCCGGGGCCGGGCCGATGCCGGCGCTGGTCTATCCCCCCGTGCCCGGCGACGGGCCGCTCTCGGGATCAGGCCTGGCGGTGGTGGCTCTCCACGGAGGGCCCATCGCCCGGTTCGGCGCCGATGTGGTGCCCGAACTCCAACTGTTTGCCCGGCTCGGGCTGCCCGTCGTGGCGCTCAACTATCCCGGCAGCACCGGCTCGGGCCACGAGTACACCCGCTCGCTGTTCGGCCAGGCGGGCGCGATTGACGTGGAGGCGGTCGCCTCCGTGATCGACGGCCTGATGGCCGAAGGCCATCGGGTGATCCTCTACGGCGAGAGCTACGGGGCCTTCCTGGCCCTCTCAGCGGCCGCCATCCGGCCCTGTGCCGGTGTGATCGCATTCGCCCCGTTTGCATCCTTTGAGACCCTCCGCCGGACAGGGTCTCCAGAGGTTGTGGATCTTCTCGACCTGCTCAGTGGGGGAAATCAAGGTGATTTCGGGAGGAATCTGCTCACGGGCTGCCGAACCATACGGGGCAAGGTGCTCATCTCTCATGGCACCGCGGATATTCGGATTCCCGCAGCAGAGTCCTGGGCCTTGGTCCAGGCGCTACGGGACAGAGATAGAGCTGGGGAACACGACGTGCAGTTCGTCGCAATGGACGGCCAAGGTCACGACCTGACAGGCCGTCCTGTCCTCCAGCGCTGGTATCGGGAGATCGCCACATTCGTGGTCGGCCTCCCGGATTCGAGAACGCCCGCCCAACGAGAACACCAGCAGCAGGGGCGTTGAGCAGGCGGCCTCGGGAAGACCAACCCGAAAGGAGGTGTAACGATATGTTCGAGCTCACCACCGGTGCAGACGCTCTTGGTCTGCAGTCGGTTGAGGAGATGGCCCAGCTGGGTCGGCGCCACGGGCGCGCCCGCAGCTACCGCAAGAACGTGTGCCTCATCACGCTCAACGGTTCTCTCAACGGCCTCGGCATCCTCAACATCCTGAACGGGTTCGGCGGTTTCTAGTCGCCAACCACTCACCAACTTTCGACGGTGGGCACCGGGTCCCATAGACGGGACCCGTGCCCCCCGATCGAAACAACGCTCGGGACGCCGGGCGACTCAACTCGCATGTGCGAAAGGGGATCCACCAAATGTTCGAGCTCACCACAGGTGCCGAGATTCTCGGCCTGCAGTCGGTTGCTGAGACCGCGCAGCTTCGTCGGCGTGGCCACGGCGGCGGCGGGGGCAGCAGCTACCGCAAGAACGTCTGCCTCATCACGCTCAACGGCTCCGCCAACGGCCTCTCGATCCTGAACATCCTGAACGGGTTCGGCGGCTTCTAAGCAGCCTCACTGCCGGCCTGGCGCTCGGGCTTCGTGCCCGACGCCAGCCGGCTCTTTTTTTTCGCGTTTCAGACTTTTCCGCGACACCGTCTCCCCTCCTGCCGCATGTGGCAGGACCGAAGGGCCTCCTCCCCGAAAGAACCTCATCATGGACGCACCCGGCCCCCGAGGGTTGCGCGCCGCTCTGGCCCGACGACCGGTTCCCGCCCTGGTGCGGATGGCCTGGCGAGCCGACCGCGGCGGCGTAATCGCCATCCTTCTGGCCAGCATCTTCAAAGCGGCCGCCACCATCGGCGCGACCGTGACCTTCGGCCTGCTGGTCGACGCCATCGTCAAGAACGGAGGCGCCAGCGGGTCCACTCCCTGGGTCGCCCTCGGCGCCGTGGCCGCCATCTTCCTGGTCCAGCGGGTGGCGTTCCCGTTCCTCGACCCGGCGAAGGAGAGCCTCGAGCACCGGCTCATGATCCTCGTTCAGCAGCGGGTCATGACCCCGCTCCTGCGGCCGGTCACGATCGGGCATCTCGAAGACGCCGACATCGCCGACGAGCTGCGCCTCGCCCAGCAGGTCGGCTCCGAGAACTTCTCCGCCCAGCAGGCGCTCGAAGCCCTCAACGACCTTCTCAGCACCCGTTTGGCCTCCACCGCCGCCGCCGGCATCCTCTTCACCTGGCGCTGGTGGGCTCCACTCGCCCTTCTCGGCGGCTGGCTCCTCTCCCGGCTCTGGTACCGGGTGCAGATGGCCACGCTCGTCACCTCCATGGAGCGCGACACCCCGCCGCTGCGGCGGGCCGAGTACGTCGGCGAGCTGATCATGGACGGCACGGCCGCCAAGGAGTCGCGCATCTTCGGGCTCGCCCCCTGGATGGTCTGGCGGTTCGAGACCCAGTGGGTCGACGGCATGCGCGACGTCTGGGCCGGCCGCCGCCGGGGCCGCCTCGGCACGCTCATCGCCGGCGCGGCGCTCTTCGGCACCCACGTCCTCGTGCTCGGCAGCCTGGTGAGGGCGACGATGGCCGGTGAGTTCACCGTGGGCCAGGTCTTCATCTACCTCATGGTGGCGATGGCGATGGCCGGCTTCGGGTTCAACCCTGAGATGGAGTACGTGCTCCACATGGCCTCCGCCCCCATGCCGCACGTGGCTGCCATCGAGCGCCAGATCGAGGAGCGGGAGAACAGCTTCACCCGTGGCGTGCGCAACCCCGGCCGGGCCCCGGTCGAGGCCATCCGACTGGAGGGCGTCAGCTTCGCCTACCCCACCTCCGACGGGCCCGTCCTCGACGGCCTCGATCTCACGATCCAGGCCGGCCAGTCACTGGCCATCGTGGGCGAGAACGGTGCCGGCAAGACCACCCTCGTCAACCTCCTCTGCGGCTTCTACGAGCCGACCGGCGGCCGGATCACCGTCGACGGCGTCGACCTGGCCGAGATCGACAAGCGGGCCTGGCAGCGCCGCTTCGCCGCTGTCTTCCAGGAGTTCGCCAAGTACCCGCTGACCCTGCGGGAGAACGTCGTGCTGGGCAACTCCAGCCGGGCGGCCGACTACGAGACCCGTATCCGGGCCGGCCAGCGGGCCGGGATCATGGAGCTCGTCGAGTCGCTCCCCGACAACTGGAACACCCTGCTGTCGAAGAAGTTCGAGGGCGGCACCGACCTCTCCGGCGGGCAGTGGCAGCGGGTAGCGCTGGCCCGGGCGATGTTCGCCCTCGAGTGCGGCGCCGGAGTGCTCCTGCTCGACGAGCCGACCGCCAACCTCGACGTGCGGGCCGAGGCGGCGCTCTACGAGCGGTTCCTCGATCTGACCGCTGGCCTGACGACCATCGTCGTCTCCCACCGGTTCTCGACCGTGCGCCGGGCCGACACGATCGTCGTCCTGGAGGGCGGGCGGATCGTCGAGTCCGGCACGCACGACGAGCTCATGGCCCTGGCCGGCCGCTACGCCCGGATGTTCGAGCTCCAGGCCCGCTACTACTCCGAGGCTCCTGGCAACCAGCCCGCAAAGCCCACCCGTCCGGCGCTCGCCCCCGCCGACGAGCCGGCCCGGCCCGCCGCGCCGAGGAAGACCGCGCCGGCGAAGGCCGCCGAAGTCGTGAAGGCCACGAAACCCGCCAAGGCGCCCGTCGCAGCTGCGCCGAAGACCCCCGCTGCAGCGAAGGCGGAGCCCATCAAGGCTCGCCCGGCCGCCGCCGCCAAGGGCGACAAGCCCGTCGCCGCCAAGGGCGACAAGGGCGCAGCCAAGGCCGCCAAGCCTGCAGCGGCCGCCAAGTCCAACGGCCGGGCCGCGGCCGCTGCCAAGGCCGCAGCCACCAGGGCTGCCAACAAGGAGGCGGCAGCCGCGAAGGCCGCCGCCGCCCGGGAAGCCAAGGCTGCCGCCGCTGAGGCCAAGGCCGCCGCCCTCGCTGCCATCCAGGCCGCAGCGGCGACCGCTCATGTCGCCGTCGCAGAGACACACGCCACCGATTGGGACGACTGGGAACTCGAGTACCCCGAATCCGAATACGCCGGGGAGGTCTCATGATCTGGTTCCGAGCCGTCGCCCGCGTCATCCGGACGGCATTCGCCGCCGACCCAGGGCGAGCCACGTTCGTCTTCATCGGCTCGCCGCTGCTGCGACTGACGCCCGTGCTCAGCGCCGTGTGGCTGGCCATGCTCTTCCGCGGCCTCTCCAAGAACGACGCCGGTTCCGCCGGGCTCGCCGCCATCCTCGTGGCCGGCTCCATGGTGATCGCTCACCTGAGCACCGTGGTGATGGCCAAGATCCGCTTCACGCTCCAGGAGCGCACCAGCCTCTACTTCGAGCGTGAGCTGCTGGCCATGGTGGCCGCCCTGCCGGGCATCGAGCACCACGAACGTCCCGAGTACCTCGACAAGCTGGAAATCCTCCGCGACGAACGGGCGTCCTTCGCCCAGGCGGTCTACGCCATCACCGAGAACATCGGCGTGCTCCTCCAGGCGGCCGGTACCGGCTACCTGCTCTTCAAGGTGCACCCGCTCCTGCTGGTGCTGCCCGTCCTCAACCTCTTCTCGTTCATCACCAACGCCCGGGGCGGGGCGATCATGGTCGAGGCGTCGGAAGCCAGCGCCGCCGACGGGCGCCTCGCCCGGGAGCACTTCCAGACCGCCACGGAATACAGCTTCTCCAAGGAGGTCCGGGTCTTCGGCCTCGCCGACGAGATGCTGGGCCGCCACCGCCGGGCCTCCGAGGCCGCTCGCGCCACCATGGTCCGGGCTGCGTTCCGGGGTGCCGCCTGGGAGGCCTTCGGCGGCTTCGTGGCCTTCGCGGCCAACATCGGCGCTCTGGCGATCATCGTGCTCCAGGCGCAGGACGGCCGGGCCGCCATCTACGTCCTCGTGCTGACGCTTCGGCTCACCTCGATGTTGTACGTGCAGATCTCCG
>JAICGL010000060.1 GCA_025923175.1 Acidimicrobiia bacterium | reverse complement strand
GAACGCGACGTTGCCGGCCGCCCGAAGGCGACCGGCAACGACCCCCGCGAAACGAATTGATGCCTGCTAGAGGACGCCTACGAGGAGGACGACGCCGTTGTTCAGCAAGCCGCCGAGCACGCCGCCGAGGCCACCACCGAAGATGGGCCCGCGGCCGACGACCGGGTCGCCGAAGCTGCCCTCGCCGCCGATGTCCGCGTCACCCAGCACGCCTTCGACGGCACCGACAACCTCCATCCCGCCGCCGACCAGCTCGCCGTCCCCGGAGTCGAAGCCCCCCAGAACGTCACTCAGCTGATCGTCGCCGGCGATGACGCCGCCCTCGTGTCCGAAGATTCCGCCCTCGCCGTGCAGCAGGCTGCTGACGAGTGTGTCCAAGCCGAGAAGGCTGGCCGAAGCCGGAATCGCATTCCCCACTCCAAGGCACAGACCGAGCACCAGCCCGGCTGCACCGACCCTTCGTGCCGATGTTGCCAATGCAGTTCTCCCTCTTCACCGGCTCCAGCGCCGGCATCCCAACCGCTATCCCTGCTGCTGCCTAGCTATGCCGCTGTGGATCGCCCTGGTCTTCCGCCACGGGGCCAATGGCGGAAGTCAAAGGTGAGCCCAACTGACAATTCGACTGAAAGCGGGCTTTGACCTCTCTCCGCGCGAAATAGTGGGGAAATAAACAGAACCGCAGGCCACCAGCGGGATGGCCTGCGGTTCGTTCATGCAAATCTGCATGAGGTACTGCACTGCACTGCACTGCTTGCACTGCACAGGCTGGGCACCGTAACGGCCAGCGGGATGGCCGCTACGTGGGTTGTCGTGCTCGACCGGCCGCCCAGCGGACCGGTGATCTTAAAGGGTTCGGTTTACAGGAAGCCGCCGCTGAGGAGGCCGCCGGCGCCGCCGAGGAGGCCACCGAGCAGACCGCCGCCGCCACCGCCGACGATCGGCAGGCTGGAAACCAGCGGGCCGACGACCGGCAGGCCACCGGCGAGGCCGCCGGCGCCGCCACCGCCGACGAGCGGCAGGCTGGAAACCAACGGGCCGACGAGCGGCAGGCCACCGGCCAGGCCGCCACCGACGGGCTGGGTTGAAGCGCCGCCGAGCAGGCCGCCCACGATGGGCAGGCCACCGACGATGGGCAGGCCACCGCCGCCACCGCCCATGAGGCCGCCGACGAGCGGCAGGCCACCGACGATGCCGCCGAGGCCGCCGACGATGCCGCCGCCACCGCCGCCGACAACGCCGCCTGCGGCGTCATCCACGAACTCTTCTGTGTCGTCGAAGAATTCCTCGGTGTCGTCTGCGATTTCCTGACCGGGCAGGTAGCTCACGAAAGGCAGGTCGTAGAGCGTGTCGCCGAGGCTGTCGAGGTAGTGCGGAGCGGTCTCAGCGTCGGGCATGCCGCCCTCGCTCGCCGCCAACGCGGGAAGGCTGCCGGCCGCGCCGAGCACGAAGCTCAGGCCAGCGACCACGGCACGCCGTTGCGTAGTCTTGGACAAGGTTCTCCCTTTCTCCACCACCGGCCACCACAGCCGGCTGCTGAGCGATGGGCGCGATCGCCCATCAACGCCAAATCGGATACCAATGCCCCAGCGACAGATTCGACGGGAGTGGGTCGAATCCTCCCGAAGGGTGCGGACCGGCTATCCGAGACCAGCCAGGGCGGCGTTGAAGGTGGCGCTCGGGCGCATGGCAGCGGACGCCAGGGCCGGGTCGGGGAGGTAGTAGCCGCCGAGATCGACGGGCCCGCCCTGTACGGCGTTGAGTTCGTCGACGATGGTGGCCTCGTCGGCCGCCAGCCGCTCGGCCAGCGGCTCGAACCGGGCGGCCAGGGCGGGGTCGTCGGTCTGCGCGGCCAGCGCCTGCGCCCAGTACAGCGTCAGGTAGAACTGGCTGCCCCGGTTGTCGAGCTCCCCGCACTTGCGTGACGGCGACTTGCCCGTGTCGAGCAGCTCGCCGGTCGCCTGGTCCAGGGTGTCGGCCAGGATCTGGGCCGAGGCGTTGCCGGTCGAGGTCGCCAGCAGCTCGAACGAGGCGGCCAACGCCAGGAACTCGCCGAGCGAGTCCCACCGCAGGTGGTTCTCTTTGACGAACTGCTGCACGTGCTTGGGAGCCGATCCGCCTGCACCCGTCTCGAAGAGGCCTCCGCCCGCCAGGAGCGGGACGATCGAGAGCATCTTGGCGCTCGTCCCGAGCTCGAGGATGGGGAACAGGTCAGTCAGGTAGTCGCGCAGCACGTTGCCGGTCACCGAGATGGTGTCGTCGCCTCTGGCGATGCGCTCGAGCGACAGGCGGGCGGCGTCCTTGGGCGGGAGCACCTCGATCTGCAGGCCGTCGGTGTCGTGCTCGGGGAGGTAGCGATCGACCTTCTTGAGCAGCTCAGCGTCATGCGCCCTGTCACGGTCGAGCCAGAAGACGGCCGGGGCGCCGCTCGCCCGGGCCCGGGTGACCGCCAGCTTGACCCAGTCCTGCACCGGGGCGTCCTTCGTCTGGCAGGCCCGCCAGATGTCGCCGGTGTCCACCGTGTGCTCGAGCAACACCGTGCCGGCGCTGTCGACGACCTGGACCCGGCCTGGGCCGGCGATCTCGAAGGTCTTGTCGTGGGAGCCGTACTCCTCGGCGGCCTGAGCCATGAGCCCGACGTTGGGGACGGTGCCCATGGTGGCGGGATCGAGGGCGCCGTGCTCCCGGCAGAAGTCGATGACGGCCTGGTAGAGAGGGGCGTAACTGTGGTCGGGAACGACGGCCTTGGTATCGGCCAGCTCGCCCGCCGGGTTCCACATCTTCCCGGAGTCCCGGATCATCGGCGGCATGGAGGCGTCGATGATCACGTCGGACGGCACATGGAGGTTGGTGATCCCGCGGTCGGAGTCGACCATGGCCACCGCCGGTCGCTGCTCGAAGCTGTCCTGGATTGCAGCCTCGATCGGGGCCCGCTCCGCCTCTGGAAGCTTCTGCAGGGCAGACAGCACGCTGGCGAGCCCGTTGTTGGGATTGGCGCCGATGCGCTCCAGGGTGTCGCCGTACTGGGCGAAGACGTCCGCGAAGAACGTCCGCACGGCGTGCCCGAAGATGATCGGGTCGGAGACCTTCATCATCGTGGCCTTGAGATGCAACGAGAACAGGACGCCCCGGTCCTTGGCGTCGTCGAGTTGGGCGGCGAGGAAGTCGCAGAGCTGGGCGCGGCTCATGACGGTGGCGTCGAGGATCTCGCCGTCTTGTAGTGCGACGGGCGGGCGCAGCACCGTCACCGCACCGTCGTCGGCCACGTGCTGGATGGTGACCTCAGTGGCCGACTCCACCGTCACCGACCGCTCGTTGGATCGGAAGTCGCCGGCGTCCATGGTGGCGACATGGGTCATCGAGTCGGGCGACCAGGCACCGAGCCGGTGGGGGTGCTTCCTGGCGTAGTTCTTGACGGAGGCGGGAGCGCGGCGGTCGGAGTTCCCCTGGCGGAGGACGGGGTTGACCGCGCTGCCGGTGACCTTCTTGTAGCGGCCCTGGATCTCACGTTCCTCGTCGGTGGAGGGCTCGTCGGGGTAGTCCGGGAGGTCGTAGCCCTTGCCCTGCACTTCGGCGATGGCCGCCTTCAGCTGCGGGAGTGACGCGCTGATGTTGGGCAGCTTGATGATGTTCGCCTCGGACCGCTGCACGAGTTCTCCAAGCTCCGCCAGGGCGTCGCCGATGCGCTGCTCCTCGGTCAGACGCTCAGGGAACTGGGCCAGCATGCGACCGACCAGCGAGATGTCCCGGCTCTCGATCGTCACGCCGGCGGCCGCCCCGAACGCCTGGATGATCGGCAGGAACGACCGGGTGGCGAGGGCAGGCGCCTCGTCGGTGAGGGTGTAGATGATCTTCACGGTCGGCTCCGTCAGGGCGTAGGGCACGGACTTCCCCGAGGCTACGTCGCGCCGCGCCCGTGGCTCCCAACGGCAGAGGGACAAGGCGGGACGGCGCCAACCGGTGGCGCCGCCCCGCCCGGGAACTCAGAGACAGATGATGAAACAGCTTCGCGGCGGAGGCGGCGGAGGTGTCGCGGGAGCCGGCTTCTTCAGGCCGGAGTTCGGATCCTGGGCGAGGAAGGTGAGTTCGGCGTCAGTCCAAGGAGCACGAGAGATTTTAGCGCCGGTGGTGTTCGTCCCCTTCACCACGTTGGCGGTGCCGAGGTCCCTCACGGTCCAGCTCACCTGGGCCGGTGTGGCTGTGCCGACGGTCTGGAGCAGGAGGGCGGCAACTCCCGCCACGTGCGGGGCGGCCATCGACGTGCCCGACAACTCCCGCCACTCGGTGTTGCTCGTGCCGGCGCCCCAGGCCGAGATGACGCCGGCTCCGGGAGCGTAGATGTCGACACAGCTCCCATAGTTGGAGAACGTTGCCCGGTTGTCATTCCTGTCGGTGGCGGCAACGGTGAGGGCTTCTGCGACCCGGGCCGGCGACGTGTTGCAGGCATCGACGCCGTTGCCGAAGATGTTGCCGTTCCCCGCGGCGATGGCATAGGTGATCTTGCCGTCGAGGATGGATTTCCGGACGGCGGTGTCGAGGGCCGGATTGGTCGCACCGCCAAGGCTCATGTTGGCCACCGCCGGGCGTAGCTTGCGTGCGGGGTGGGTCAGATGGTCGTTCGTGACCCAGTCGATCCCTGCGACGATCTGGCTCGTGGAGCCGCTGCCCGAGCAGCTCAACACGCGGACGGAGACGATGTCGACGTCCTTCGCGACGCCGTAGGCGCTGCCGCCGACGATGCCGGCCACGTGCGTGCCATGGCCGTTGCAATCGGTGCCGGACATGTTCGTCGATCCGATCGCGTCCTTACCGGCCACGGCCCGTCCACCAAAGTCGACGTGGCTGGTGCGTACGCCGGTGTCGAGGACGTATGCGGTGACGTTGTCGCCTGTCTTGCCGTAGTTGTAGCGGAGGTCGAACCGGGGGTCCGAGACCCGGGCGTCGATACGGTCGAGGCCCCAGTTGTAGGTTCCGGACAGCACCTGCGACTCGGCAACGATGCTCATCTCCGTGTCCGGTGCAAGGACGAGGCCGGGTTCGTTCGCAACCTTTTCGGCCTGCTTTTGCGTCATCTCGCCTGCGTAACCGCCGATGCGATCGAACCGCTTCTTGACCTTCACCCCGAACCGGCGGCCGTGGTCGTCGGCCACCTTCTTCGCGTTGGCTGACCTGTCCGTGAGCACGACGACATAGGGCTTCTTCTCCGAGTCGTCTTCCGGGGTGGCGGCTTTCGCAACGGGAACGGCAGCGGCCAGTAAGGCGATCGCGACGAGGCTGACGCGCCAGGGCGCGCGGGACGACAACTTCGGGCGCATGGAACTCCCCCCAGACTTCAAATAGTCACGTTATGTGACTTCTAGCCACTATGCGTGACTTTCGAAGGGTTCGACCCGGATCGCCCCGACACCTCCGGGCCATTCGCCATCCGTCCGGTCGTTCGGCTGTCTGGGCCCGGCGGCCTGAAGCTAGCTTGCGGCCCTGTGAGTGACATCGAGCTTTCCATCGACGGCCATGTGGCCGTTATCACCCTTGTCGCCAACGATCGCCGGAACGCGCTCACGCCCTCGATGGCGGAGGACCTCGTGGCCGCCTGCGATGAAGTCGACTGGAATGCCGACGTCGGGGCGGTGGTCGTGACCGGCGGACCGTACTTCTGCGCCGGTGCCCATCGCGACACACTGGCCGGCGCGGGCGCCGACCCGCTGGCCGAGCCGGCACACTCGAACCTCAGCGTCGTGTACCGGTCGTTCGTCCGGGTGGGTGAGCTGGAGGCGCCGACGATCGCGGCGATACGGGGCGGCGCGGTCGGTGCCGGGATCAACCTTGCGGTCGCCACCGACCTGCGGATCGTCGCTGAGGACGCCCGCCTGATGGCCGGCTTCTCCCGGATCGGCCTCCACCCGGGCGGTGGGTTCTTCGTCCTGGCGGGCCGGACGGCCGGCCGCGAGACGACCGCTGCGCTCGGCCTGTTCGGCGACGAGATCAGCGGCCGGCGTGCCGCCGACCTCGGGATCGCATGGGAGGCGGTGCCCGACGGCGACGTCGAAGCCCGGGCGCGGGAACTGGCCGCTCGGGCCGGCGCCGATCCCGATCTCGCCCGCCGGGCAACGAGGTCGTTCCGCCAGGAGCTGGGCCCGCCGGTGGTGCCCTGGCCGATCGCTCTCGACGCCGAACGCGCCGCCCAGATGTGGTCGATGCGGCGGAAGGCCTGACGCTACGTCGGGTCGTTGCAGCCCTGGGACCCGCCACCGCCGCCGGCCGGTTCGGTGCGGGGATAGGGCTCGATAAACCCGGTGCCCGGGTCGTTGGTCCGTAGGAACCGCACGATGCCCCGGGCGACGCCGGCGGCCTCCACCCGGCGGACGTCGTCACGCTGGAGGAGTGTCTCCTCGGTCGGATTGGTGACGAAGGCCAGCTCGGCCAGGGTGCCCACGACACCGCCGATGGCCGAGATCCGCAGGATGCCGTAGTAGTCGTTGCCGGAGTCGCCGAGGCGGTACTTGGTCCCGGCGTCGCGGTCGGCCGCCCAGTCGGCCTGGTAGGCGGAGAGCGCCTTGAAGACCTCTTCGTAGATCAGCCCCGCCAGGCGCTTGGAGGCGGCCTTGCGGTCGGCCGGCACGTCCTTGCCGGTCTGGTAGTAGGTCTCGGTTCCCGGGCTGGCGCGGTGCTCGTCGGGTGCGGCGTTGTGATGGATGCTGACGAAGGCCTTCGGATCCATGGCGGTGGCCACCGCCACCCGGGAACCGAGGGTCTGGCGGTAGTCGCCGGTGCGGGCCAGGGCGACGGTGATGCCTTCGGCCTTCAACGCCTCGGCCGTCATCTGCGCCACGGCGAAGTTGAGGTCCTTCTCCTTCAGCCCGCCCGGGCCGACGGCACCGGGCTCCGGCCCGCCGTGGCCCGGGTCGATCACGATGTCGGCGGTCTTCTCGATGTGGCCGTCGGCAATGTTCACCCAGAGGCGGTTCTCGCAGGGGGTGACCACGTGGGCCCACCCGCGGTCGGTGGCATCGACGGCCATGACGACACCGGCCCGGATGCGGTGGATGACGGCACCACCGGGTGACGACGCCACTGCGGCGCCGTTGGGCCCGGCGATGAAAGCACCCGAGGCGTCCGCACGGCCGGATGCCGGCCCGGTGGTCGTCACCGGCTTGCCGGTCGTCGCTGTTCCCCCCTGAGTGGTGGCGGTGGCAGCCGCCACCGACGAGGTGGTCGTCGAGCTGTCACCGGCCGGAGCACCGGGCATCGTCGAAGTCGAACTCTCCGACGCCGAACTCGACGTCGACGACTCGGCACGCTTGTCGCCGTCGGAGCCCCCGGAACAGGCCGTGGCCGACAACGCCAGGATGAGCAGTAGGACGCGCAGATTCACCGACGCCCACCATAGGACGGTGTCCTAGGCCCCCTTGAGCACCTCGGCCATCAGTTCTCCGATTTCGGACGGATTGCGCCCAACGCGGCAGCCAGCCTTTTCCAGCGCTTCGATCTTGGCCGCGGCGGTGCCCTTCGAGCCGGAGACGATGGCACCGGCGTGGCCCATCTTCTTCCCCGGCGGGGCGGTCACCCCGGCCACGTAGGCCACCACCGGCTTGGTCATCTCGGAGGCGATGAAGGCGGCGGCGGTCTCCTCGTCGGACCCGCCGATCTCGCCGATCATCACGCAGGCCTTGGTGTCGGGGTCGGCCTCGAAGCGGGACAGGCAGTCGATGAAGCCCGTCCCCGGCACCGGGTCGCCGCCGATGCCGACGCATGTGGTCTGCCCGATACCGCGCTGGGTCAGCTCGTGGACGGCCTGATAGGTCAGTGTGCCGGAGCGGGAGACGAGCCCGACCGGCCCGCCGGGGAGCGTGATCTCGCCGGGCATGATGCCCATGTTCGACTTGCCGGGCGAGATGAGCCCCGGGCAGTTGGGCCCGATCAGCACGGTGTCGGGGTACGTCCGGTGCACGTAGTTGACGAAGCGGGCCTCGTCGTGGGCCGGGACGCCCTCGGTGATGCAGACGATGACGCCGACACCGGAGTCGGCCGCTTCGTAGACGGCGTCGGCGGTGAAGCGGGCCGGAACGAAGATGATCGAGGCGTTGGCCCCGGTGGCGTCGACGGCCTCGACCATGGTGTCGAAGACGGGGATGCCCTCGACGTCGCTGCCGCCCTTGCCGGGCGTGACGCCGGCCACGACGTTCGTGCCGTAGGCACGGTTGCGCAGGGCGTGGAAGCTGCCCTCCCGTCCGGTGAGGCCCTGGACGACGACCCGGGTGTTCTCGTCGATGATGATCGCCATCTCAGGCCTCCTGCCCGTTCGATCCGGGGGACCCCCCCGCACCCCCGGGCTTGGCGAGTTCCACGGCCCGACCGGCCGCCTCGAGCATCGTTGCTGCCGACACGAGTCCCTCGAGGGGGTTTGCGGCAAGGATCGCCCTGCCCTCCTCGGCGCTCGTCCCGTCGAGGCGCACCACCACCGGCACGGTGACGTCGATGTTGGAGAAGCCTTCGATGATGCCCTGGGCCACGAGGTCGCAGCGGGTGATCCCGCCGAAGATGTTGATGAGGACCGACCGCACGTTGGGATCGCTGGTGATCACCTCGAGGGCGTTGGCGATGGTCTTGGCACCGGCGCCGCCGCCGACGTCGAGGAAGTTGGCCGCCTTCCCGCCCGCCTGGTTGACGACGTCGAGGGTGCTCATCACCAGGCCGGCACCATTGCCGATGATGCCGACCTCGCCGTCGAGACCGATGTAGTTCAGGCCCCGCTCCCGGGCCATCTGCTCCCGGGGGTCGGCCGACGCCATGTTGCGGAAATCCTCGAACTCGGGATGGCGGTAGCCGGCGTTGTCGTCGAGGGACACCTTGGCGTCGAGTGCGTGGACCCGGCCGTCGGGCGTGAGGATCAGCGGGTTGACCTCGACCAGGTCGGCGTCGAGCTCGACGAACGCCGTGTAGAGCTGCTTGAGGATCGCGATGGCGCCGTTGCGGGCGGCGGGGTTGAGCTTCGCCCCGAAGACGAGCTGGCGGGCGTGGTAGTCCTCGATGCCGATGAGCGGGTCGATGTGTACGCGGGCGATGGCTTCCGGGTCTTCCTCGGCGACGGCCTCGATGTCGATGCCGCCCTTGGCGCTCACCATGCCGAGGTGCTTCTTGGCCGCCCGGTCGAGGGTGAAGGAGGCGTAGTACTCCTCGCTGATGTCGCTGGCCTTCTCGATCCAGACCCGCCGGACGGTGTGGCCCTTGATGTCCATGCCCAGGATGTTGGAGGCGTGCTCTCGGGCTTCGTCGGTGGAGTTGGCCAGTTTGATGCCGCCGGCCTTGCCCCGGCCGCCGACCTGCACCTGGGCCTTGACCACCACGGGATAACCGAGCCGGTCGGCAGCCGTCACTGCGTCGTCGACACTCTCGACGGCCTCACCGTCCGAGACCGGCACGCCGAAGCGCGCCAGCAACTGCTTGCCCTGGTACTCGAAGAGATCCACCTGTCCACCTCTGCTTGCGAAGGCCGGAGTGTGCGATTCCGCACACTATGAGGGAGCGGCCCGAGGTGCCGAAAGTCAGCCCGCCAGTTGCTGCTCGCGCTCGTCCAGCGCGCCGGCCAGCCACTCGGCGATCGCCTGCATCGGGGTGCCCGGCGTGAAGATGGCCGCAACGCCTTGCTTCTTGAGTTCCGGGATGTCTGCTTCGGGGATGATCCCGCCTCCGAAGACGAGGACGTCGCCCGCCCCCTTGTCGGCCAATTGGGCCATGACCTTGGGAAAAAGCGTGTTGTGGGCACCTGACAGCAAGGACAGGCCCACGGCGTCGGCGTCCTCCTGAATCACGGTTTCGGCCACCTGCTCGGGCGTCTGATGCAGCCCGGTGTAGATGACTTCGAAGCCGGCGTCACGCAGCGCCCGGGCGATGACCTTGGCGCCGCGGTCGTGCCCGTCGAGCCCCGGCTTGGCGACGATGATGCGATAGGGCCGCTCCACGGCCTCTAAAGATAGCCCTCCCTTTGGTAGAGTCACTTATTCACTACTGGGTATACGGGCCGAGGAACCCAGTCTCAGGGGGAAGTGTGAAGCGACTCATCGCGTTCGTAGCTGGTCTGGCGCTGGTGCCTCTGGTCGGTCTCGCCCCGCAGGCCGAGGCGATCGGCGCAGGGACCTGCACGATCAGCGGCACCATCGCCTTCGAGCCGCCCACCGGTCCGTACCTCCGCGGCGTCTGGACGATCAGGCCAGGGGCCATCGACTGCAAGGGCGTCTACAAGGGCGTCGACTACTTCATCGGGCAGGGTCCCTTCACCGGCAGCGGGACGTACACGGTCCTGCCGTCCGGCACCGGTACCTGCATTCACCAGATCGGCGAGGGCTCGGTCGACTACACCTTCGTGACGAACGGCGGTTGGTACCGGCTTACGGAGAAGAGCGAGTTCGTGCTGGCCGGGGCGGGCAAGTTCGCCACGCCGTCGATGAACGGCAGCTTCGTGATCCCGCCGCCCTACGAGGGCGACTGCATCACCACCCCGGTCACGCGAGCGACGTTCGTCGCCCAGGTTCTGCTGGCCCGCTAGCCCCGGTCAACGGCCGCGGAGATGCAGACCGCGGAGATCTCGCTCGAGACCCGGGGCAGCCAGGTCTTCGACCTGACCGCCGAGGCCGCGACGTTCTGCCGGTCCCTGGGTGACGGCCTGTTGTCGGTCTACGCCCCTCACGCCACAGCGGGCGTCGCGTTGATGGAATTGGGATCCGGCTCGGAACCCGACCTGGCCGAGGTGCTCGAGCGACTCCTCCCCCGCGACGACCGCTACCGGCACCGCCACGGCAGCCGCGGCCACGGAGCCGACCATCTCCTCCCGGTCTTCGTGAGCCCGTCGCTGGTGATCCCCGTCGTGGGCGGCCGCATGGCCCTCGGAACGTGGCAGAGCCTCGTGCTGGTGGATCTCAACCAGGACAACCCGCACCGGCGGGTGCGACTCTCGTTCGTTTCAGGCTGACTGGTAGAGTCTGGAGCTTGATCCGCCGGATTTTGCTGCTGGGTGCGATTGTGGCGATGTCGGTCGTCGGTTTCGTTCCGGCTGCAAGTGGTCTCGGTGGGGCAGCCTGTCTGATCAGCGGCACGATCACCTTCTCGCCGCCCGCAGCGGACGCGGCGGCAGGCAGTCCGGGCGTCTGGAACATCGGTCCCGGCCAGATCCAGTGCAACGGCATCATCAACGGGTACCGGATCTGGGGCACCGGTCCGTTCACCGGTTCGGGGACCTTCACCAGCCTCCCCGTGGCCAGCAACTGCGGGCACCTCGTACACCACGTGGGGATGGGCAACGTCGACTACCTCATGCGCAGTGCGGCGATGCTCTTCCGCATGAAGGAGACGAAGCGCTTCGTCCTCGCCGGAGCGGGCGAGTTCAGTACGCCGAGCCTGCGGGGCGCGATCCAGTTGCTCCCGCCCTACGACGGTGACTGCGTGACACAGCCGATCACCCGGGCCACCTTTGTCGCCCAGGGCCGGTACCTCCGGACGGAACCCCTCTTCCTCCCGGTGACCGACGGGAGCTCGGAGCACCACCGCCCCTAGATTGAACGCCTGATGGCGAAGCGCAAGGTCGACGCAGGTACCCGGGTGATTTTGGCCACCGCCGCCGTGGTGCTCGGCCTGGCGCTGGGCATCGTCGTCATCGCCGTCGTCAACTCGCAGGGCGAGGGAGGCGAGGCGGCCCCCTACCAGCCGTTCTTCGCCGGCCAGTCCGACCGGCTCACCAAGCAGATCAATGAAGGTGGCCCCGTCTGCATCCCGGACCCGAAGGCCGGCGAGCGGTCGTTCTGCCTCGACCTCCAGGGCGACCAGTTCGTCGCCTACCACGTCCTCCCGCCCGGCGGCACCGCCGACTGCCTCGT
>JAICGL010000059.1 GCA_025923175.1 Acidimicrobiia bacterium | reverse complement strand
TCGCGGCGGTCCCAGGGAGCGAACGGGGAGCGCGGGGCGGAAGGATCGGCCACTGCTACTTCTTTCCGATCGTCTTCTCGGCGTAGGCGGCGATGGCCGCCAGCGTCTCCGGCGACTTCCACACTTCGAGCATCTCGACGTCGCGGTGCCGGCCGCTCTCGTCCATCTCCGTCCAGTACCGGTCCCGCAGCGAACGCTTCGTGTGGGCGAACGTGGCCGGGGGGATGGCGGCGAGCTGCTCGGCCTTGGCGACGGCCCGGTCGAGGAGTTCGGCCTCGGGGACGACCTCGTCGACGAGCCCGCGCTCCTGCGCTTCGGCCGGGAGGAGGGTGAGCCCGGAGTAGACGAGGTCGGCCACGCCCACGTCACCGACGGCGTAGCGGACGGCGGCGAGCGCGCTGGCCGGGAAGGGCACGCCGACGAGCAGCTCCGGGACGCCGATGCGGCCCCGACCGTCGGCCATGATGCGATGGTCGGCGCAGGCGGCGATCACGCAACCGCCGGCGATGGCGTGGCCGTTGACGGCCGCGACCACCGGGCGGCGACAGGCGAAGACGTCCTCGAAGGCGCCAGACAGGGCGGGGATGAACTGGTCGACGTAGTCGGCGCCGCCGTCGAGGATCCGGAACAGGTCGACTCCGGCCGAGAAAGCCGGGCCGGTCCCGGTGAGCACAAGGGCGGTTCCGTTGTCAGCCAGTTCGGCCAACTCCGCTCGCAGCGCCAGGAGGAATTCCAGGTCGAGGGCACTCACCGAGCCATGGTCGAACTGGACGACCGTGACGTTGTCGGAGACCTGCTTGCGGTTGATCATCAGCCCGTCCATCCGTTGGTGATCGGCAGCCGCCGGTCCTTGCCGAACGCCTTGGGCGACACCCGCACGCCGGGTGGGGCCTGGCGCCTCTTGTACTCGGTCCGGTCGACGAGCCGCGCCACCCGCCGCACGGTGGCTGGCTCGAACCCATCGGCTTCGAGCTCGGTTACCGACCGGTCACCTTCAACGTATCCCTCCAGGATGGCGTCGAGCACGTCGTAGGGCGGCAGCGAGTCGGCGTCGACCTGTCCCGGGGCCAGCTCGGCCGACGGCGGCTTCTCCAGCACGTTCGGCGGGATCACGGCCCCCTGGTCGTTCCGCCATCGGGCGAGGCGGTAGACGAGCGTCTTCTCGACGTCCATCAGCGGGGCGAACCCGCCGGCCATGTCGCCGTAGAGGGTCGAATAGCCGGTGGCCGTCTCGCTCTTGTTCCCGGTGGTGAGGACCATCCAGTTGAACTTGTTGGACAGGGTCATGAGCAAGGTGCCCCGGATGCGGGCCTGAAGGTTCTCTCCGGCCAGCCCCGGCTCGGATCCGGCGAAGCTTTCGGCCAGCAGGTCGAGGAACGCCGCGTGAGCCGCCTCGATCGGAATGGTCAGCGTGCGGATCCCGAGGTTGGCGGCCAGCTCCTCGGCGTCGGTCACGCTGTGGTCGCTGGAATATCGCGACGGCATGAGGACGCCGGTCACGTGCTCGGGGCCGAGGGCGTCGGTCGCCAGCGCCGCCACCACCGACGAGTCGATACCACCGGAGAGGCCGATGACGACGTCGGAGAAGCCGTTCTTGGTGATGTAGTCGCCGGTGCCGACGCGCAGGGCCGCCCACACTTCCGCTTCGGCGCTGAGGGGCGTTTCGATGCGGGCGGGGCGGGCGGGTTCGGCCGGCGGGCGGCCCTCGGAGATGTGGACCTCGGGCAGCGCTGGGCGGCTTGCGCGGCCGCGGGGGTCGAGGAGCCGCTTGCGGAAGGTGGGGCGGACGTCGAGGTCGACGACGAGGAGGTCCTCCTCGAACTGCCGGGCCCGGGCGAGGACGTGGCCGGATTCGTCGTAGATCGCCGAGCCGCCGTCGAAGACGAGCTCGTCCTGCCCGCCGATCAGGTTGACGTAGAGGATGGGGACGGAGTGGTCGGCGGCCCGGGTGGCCACCATCGGCTCCCGCTCGGTGAGGCGGCCGGCGTAGTAGGGCGAGGCGTTGATGTTGACGGCCAGCTCGGCGCCGCCGGCGGCCTGGGCGGCGATCGGGCCCGTCGGGCTCCAGATGTCCTCGCAGATCGACACGGCCACACGGACGCCGTTGATCACGAAGAGGGAGCCGGGGTCCTCGCTGGGTGTGAAGTAGCGGGCCTCGTCGAAGACGCCGTAGTTGGGGAGCAGCCACTTCCGGTACAGCCCCCGTACGCTCCCCCCGGCGCAGATAGCGGCGGCGTTATAGAGGTCGCGCTCGGCCAGCGGAAAGCCGACCACGGCCACCGTCTGGCCCGTGCGGGTGGCGACCTTCTCCAGGGCGCGCTGGGCCTCGGCCACGAACGCCGGCCGCAGGAGGAGGTCCTCCGGCGGGTAGCCGGTGATGGCCAGCTCGGGGAGGGCGACGAGGTCGGCGCCGGCCTCCTCGGCGGCCTTGATGGCGGTCAGGATTCGCTCGACGTTGCCGGCAAGATCCCCGACCACGGTGTTGATCTGGGCGGCTGCGACGCGCAGGCGGGCCATCACGAGAGATTACGGCCTTGGTTCATGGTGGCTCTCCTTGGCGGCTCCCGCCGCCTTTGTCGGGGGGACACCCCCCATCCCCCCGGCCACGTGGAACACTCCCGGTCGATGTCCACGGTGCTGCCCGTCCTTCAGGCGCCGGAGGTGGTCGAGGTCCTCGACCGGGCCGCCGCGCCGCGTCAGGCCCGCCTGGCCCTGACCCGGCTTCTCGAGGCCCATCCGGAGCTGGCCGACCGGCTGGCCTCCGACCGGATCTTCGTGTCGGCCCTGGTGGCGCTGTCCGACGCCTCCCGGTCGCTGTCGGAGGCGATCATCGCCGACGTCGGGCTGCTGGTACCGCTCGACGATCCCGACAGCCTGACGGCCGAGTGCCCCCACGATCAGTACACGACCCGGGCCCTCCAGGCGGTGGCCGAGGACGCCGAAGACCCCGGGCGGGGACTCCGCCGCTGGAAGCGCCAGCAACTGGTCCGCATCGCCGTGCGGGACCTGTTGGGCCTGTCCGACCTGCCGGTGGTGGGTCGGGAGCTGGCTTCGCTGGCCGAGGGTTGCCTCCGGGCGGCGCTCGGGATGGCCGAGGCCGCCGTGGGCGACGGCGGGCAGTTCGCCATCATCGGCATGGGGAAGCTCGGCGGCCGGGAGCTCAACTACTCCAGCGACGTCGATGTCCTCTTCGTCCACAGGGGGAACAGCGCCGCCGCCGAGCGGGTCGCCCGCCACGTGCTCACGACAATGGCCCGGCCGACGCAGCACGGCATCGTCTTCCGCACCGACGCCGACCTCCGTCCCGAGGGGCGCGCCGGCCCCCTGTCCCGGAGCCTCGATGCCTATCGCGCCTACTGGGAGAAGTGGGCGTCGAACTGGGAGTTCCAGGCGCTCATCAAGGCCAGGCCTGTGGCCGGCGACCCGGAGCTCGGCCGGGCCTTTCGCGAGGCGACCCAGCCTCACGTGTGGCCCGACCGGCTCGACCCTGATGCCGTTCGCGAGATCCGCCTGATGAAGGCCCGGGCGGAGGAGGAAGTGTCCAAGCGCGGGCTCACGGACCGGGAGATCAAGCGGGGCCGCGGGGGCCTGCGCGACATCGAGTTCGCGGTGCAGCTGCTCCAGCTCGTCCACGGCCGCCACGATCCGGGGATCCGTTCGCCCAACACGCTGGAGGCGCTCGACCAGCTGGGCCAGGCGGGCTACGTCGACACGAGCCAGGTCCGCACCCTTGACTCCGCCTATCGCTTCCTGCGCACGGTCGAGCACCGCCTGCAGCTACGCGAGGAAGCGCAGGTCCATTCGGTCCCGTCCGACACCGCCGAACGGACCCGGCTGGCCCGGGTCCTCGGCTATCGCGACGAGGGCACATCGCCCGCCCTCGAGCAGTTCGAGACCGCTCACCGCCGCCAGCAGGCCCAGGTGCGTTCGATCCACGAAAAGCTCTTCTTCCGGCCCCTGCTCGAGGCCATCGCCGGCAGCGGGCCGATGTCCCAGGAGGCAGCCGAGGAGCGACTGGCGGCCTTCGGCTTCCAGGACGTGACCCACACCCGGGCCGCCCTGGAGGAGCTGACCACCGGCCTGTCCCGCCGCTCGCAGCTGATGGGCCAGCTCTTCCCGCTGCTGCTGGAGTGGCTGTCGGAGACACCTGATCCCGACATGGGCCTCCTCCAGCTCCGGCGGCTGGCGGAAGGCCGGGCCCGATCGGGCGCGCTGGCGGTGGCCTTCCGGGAGGCGCCGGGGGCGGCCGAGCGGGTCTGCAGGCTGCTGGGCTCCAGCCGGCTCGTCGGCGACGCCCTGCGCCGCCATCCGGAGTTCGTCCCGTCTCTGGAGGACGACGAGTTCCTCGCCCGGGCCAAGGGGCGCGACGAGCTGGTCGAGGAGGCGCTCGGGACACTCTCCTGGCGAACCGATGCGGAGGAGCGCCAGGAAGGGGTGCGGCGGTTCAAGCGCCGCGAGCTTCTGCGGATCGCCTCCCGTGACCTCCTCGGCTTCGCCACGGTGGAAGAGACAGCCGAGGAGCTGGCCGGCCTGGCCGAAGCCTGCGTCGAGGCGACGCTGCGCGACCTGGCGCCGACGGTGCCCTTCGCCGTGATCGGGGTCGGACGGCTGGGAGGTCGGGAGCTGTCGTATGCCTCCGACATCGACGTCCTCTTCGTTTACGACGGGTCAGGGCCAGAGGACTTCGACGTGGCCGAGAAGACGGCGACACGCATCATCTCCGGTATCGGGGCCACGACCGCCGAGGGCCAGACGTTCCGCATCGACGCCAACCTGCGGCCCGAGGGAAAGCAGGGTCCACTGGCCCGCTCCCTCGACGGTTACCGGCAGTACTACGACAACTGGGCACTCACCTGGGAGTTCCAGTCGCTCCTCAAGGCGCGCCCGGCGGCTGGCGACCACGAACTCGCCGACCGGTTCTGCTCGATGGCCGAGCCCTACGTCTTCCTCGATCCGTTCCCGGAGGAGTCGATCCGGGAGGTCCGCCGGATGAAGGCCCGCGTCGAGCGGGAACGGATCCCTCCCGGGGAGGACCCGCAGTTCCACCTGAAGCTGGGCCGGGGCTCGCTGTCGGACGTGGAGTGGACGGTGCAGCTCCTCCAGCTGATCCACGGAGCCACCGACCCCGCCCTGCGGACGACCTCGACGGTGGACGGGCTGCACAAGCTGGCCGAGCGCGGTCATCTCGCCCGCCGCGACGCCGACGCCCTCGAGGCCGCCTACCGGTTCTGCGAACGGGCCCGGAATCTGCGGTACCTGTTGACCAGCACGCCGGGCGACTCCCTCCCGACCGACGGCGCCGAAGCGAAGCGGCTGGCGCGGCTGATGGGCTACACCCACCAGCCAGTCACCGAGCTGCGGGACGAGTACCGCCGGCTGACCCGCCGGTCCCGCTCGGTCGTCGAGCGGGTCTTCTACGGGCAGACCTGACCGGGGCTAACGCTTGGCCATCCCGACGATCGGCTGGTTGAGGCGGATGCTGCCGGTCGAACCGAAGAAGCGGGCGTCACCGAAGGCGAAGACGCCGCCGTCCGAGGCAACCATCCAGTAGCCCTTGCCGAACGGTGTCGTCGTCATTCCGACGATGGGCTTGTTGAGCGGGACGCTGCCGGTCGAACCGTAGAAGGTGGCGTCGCCGTAGGCGAAGATGCCGCCGTCGGTCGCCACCAGCCAGTAGCCCTTCCCGGTCTTCGTCGGAGCCATGGCCACGATCGGCTTGTTCAGCACGAGGTCGCCGGTGGAGCCGTAGAACTTGGCGTCACCGAAGGAGAAGATGCCGCCGTCGGATGCGATCAGCCAGTACCCCTTCCCGGTGGGCGTGGCCTCGATGCTCACGATCGGCTTCGACAGCGTGAGGCGGCTGGTGGCGCCGTAGAACTTGGCGTCGCCGTAGGTGAAGACCCCGCCATCGGAGGCCACCATCCAGTAGCCCCTTCCCGTCGGCGTGGAGGCCATGGCCACGATCGGCTTGGACAGCGGCAATGCGCCGGCGGAACCGACGAAGGGCGCGTCGCCGAAAGCGAAGAGGCCGCCGTCGGAGGCCACCATCCAGTAGCCGAGACCGGTCGGTGTCGGCGTCATGGCCACGATCGGCTTGTTGAGCGACTGGCTGCCGGCCGATCCGAGGAACTTGGCGTCACCGAAGGCGAAGAGCCCGCCGTCGGAGGCCACCATCCAGTAGCCCTGGCCGATCACCTTGAAGCAACCGCTGCACGTCACCGTGCCGCCGTCGCTGCGGTTGGTGACCGTGACGTCGCGAGCCCCGGGCGCGGCGTCGGCGGCCACGGACAGGGTGGCCTCGAGCCGCTTGTCGGAGACGACCGCTGTCGGGCCGAGCGTGACGCCCGACCCGGAGATCGTGATGAGGGCACTGGGCAGGAAGTTGATGCCGTCGATGCCGAGCACCCCGCCGGTGGTGTCCTGACGCCGATCGCCGGGGGTGACGGTGCTGATCTTCGGCCGCGACTGCACCGCGAAGCGGACGACGTCGAGCCCGTCGGAGGGCGGGAACGGACGGTCCTCGTCGTTGGTGGGATCGAAGCGGGCCTCCTGGTCGGCCGTCGACTGCCAGGCTGCCTTCGGTGCGGTGCAAGTGGCGCTGTCCTGATCGGCCTGACCGACCATTGCGGTGGGGGCCTTCCCCTCGATCCACACGCAGGCGAGGTTCTGGCCGAGATCGTTCTGCGCGTTGGTGAAGATCGTGCAGCTCTCCGAGCCACCGGTCTGGCACTTCAGGCTGGGATCGAGCGAGGTCACCGTGTTGTCACCGTTGGGAGCCAGGGTGGATCCGGCGAAGAGCTTGGCCTGCAACGCCGTGTTGCCCTTGAAGGGCGTGCCGAACTGGTCGAAGACGACGCCCCGTAGGCTGAACCGGCTGGCGCCGGACACCGTGATGTTCTCCGGTTGCACGTCGAGGCCCTCGGCGCGGGGCGCCCCCGTGTCGAGGGAGACCTCGTCAGAGATGTCGTTGTTCTCCGGCTCTTCGACGGGCTCTGAGTTGCAGCCACCGCCGTCGGTGTTGCTGCCCGGGGACGTGTAGTTGTCGTCGGCGCCCTGGTCGGGCTCGTTCTGGCTCGCCTTCTGCTTGGCCGGCTCCCCCCAGAAGCAGATGAGGCTCGCACCGTCGACCGGCATCGAGATCTTCACGCCGGTGTTGCAGCGGCCGTTCGTGTCGGTCACGCAGAGGTCGTCGTAGTCGGCGGCGTTCGCCCGGTTGTCCTTGTTCGTGCCGCTGACGATCTCGGCGTCGATGTAGGCGCCCTGGATCGGCACGCCGGCGACCGTCGTCAGCGCGCAGGTATAGGTCTCGGTCCGGTCACCGGCCGCGCCGTTGTTGTACTCGACGTCGGTTCCGTCGACGGGCCTGTTGTCGTCGCAATTGAGCCGGCCGTCGCTGAAGTTCACCCACTGCACCGACACGACGTCGGTGTAGTCGGGCTCGTCGGTCAACGTGCCGGGTACCTCTGTCCCCTCCTCGCAGGGGCTGCCGCCGAAGAGGCCGCCGGAGCCGTCGTCCGACGTGCAGTCGCCCGCCCCGTCGAGGCCGAGAAGCCCGCCCTTCTTCGACAGGCGGCCTTCGGCCGTGTCGGGGGTCTGGCCGTTGATCCAGGCCCGCACCAGGCTGGTGCCGCTCGAGCCGCTGCGGATGTCGACCTCGCACGAATCGGCGGGGTCGTTGTTCGGATTGATGACACAAGTCTTGTCGGGGTTCCCGCTGTCGCCGTCGGCCGGGTTGTCGCCGGGTCCGTCGAGTATCTCGAAATTGATCGTGACGCTCGAGGCTGGCGCAGGCGTCACCTTGGCGGAGATGGTGGCGATGTCAGTGGCCGTGACGGTCAGCTCTTTGCTGACCTGGAGACTGGGGGTCGTTGCCGCCTCGGCTAGCCCAACCGGTACGAGACCGGCGAGCAGGACCGTGGCCAGGAACGCAACAGACCGGCGGGGAGCGCGCAGTGCAGCCATATTGCAAACATTGTCGTCCTCTTACGGTTCGAACTCGCGGCAACTGCCCCCGACAATCCCGGCATCCCTCCCTGAACAGGGGCGGACGGGTTCGATCTGTCCGTTCCGGTACAGTCGCGCTCGACCGGCGGGTCTCGACCCCGTGCTGCTGGAGGAGAGTCGCATGATCACCAAGACACCGGCCAAAAAGGGCGGCACGACGAAGGTGACCTTCGAGCTTCCGGCGGAATACGCCGGCGAACGGGTCTGCCTTTGCGGCGAGTTCAACTCGTGGTCGCCCGACGCCACGCCGATGACGAAGCGCAAGGACGGGCGCTTCAGCACCAGCCTCACGCTCCAGCAGGGCCAGGCCTACCGCTACCGCTACCTCGTCGACGGTGAGCGGTGGGTCGACGACCCCGACCCAGACGAATATGTGGACAACGGCTACGGAACGAAGGACTCAGTCGTCGTCCTCTAACTGGGCAAAACGTCCGAAATCACCGCGAATCGGACAGCAAATCTGACTTAGTTTCGCCAGGTTTTTGTCCGATACTGGACGCATGGATTCAGCTGCGATCGTCGCGTCCGGGCTTTTCAAGCGGTTCGGTGACGTCGCTGCGCTCGACGGCATCGACTTCTTCGTGCCGGCCGGCACCGTGTTCGGCCTTCTCGGCCCCAACGGCGCGGGCAAGACCACCACCGTCCGGATCCTCACGACGATCATCCGTCCCGACGCGGGCGCGGCGCGCGTGCTCGGTCATGACGTGGTTACGGAGGCGGCGGCCGTCCGAAGCTCGATCGGTCTCGCCGGCCAGTACGCCGCCGTCGACGAGAACCTGACCGGCAGCGAGAATCTCCGCCTCGTCGGCAAGCTCACACACCTGCCCCGGTCCCTCATCCGGGAGCGGTCGGCGGAGCTGCTCGAGCGGTTCGAACTCACCGACGCCGCCAACCGTCCAGTGCGGACGTACTCCGGCGGCATGCGACGGCGCCTCGATCTGGCCGCCTCGCTGGTGCACCGGCCGGCAGTGCTGTTCCTCGACGAGCCGACCACCGGGCTCGACCCGAGGAGCCGGAACGAACTCTGGAACGTCATCGAGGACCTCGTGGCCGACGGCACCACCGTGCTGCTCACCACCCAATACCTCGAGGAGGCCGACCGGCTCGCCGACTACCTCGCGGTCGTCGACCACGGCCAGATCATCGCCAAGGGCACTCCGGCCGGGCTCAAGGCCGGGCTCGGGTCGACGGTGATCGAGATCGGCATGCCGGGAGAGGGCTCTGCCCTCATGGCCCTCCAGGCGCTCGCCCCGCTCGGCGTGCAGCCCCCGATCCTGGACGGCACAACGGTGAAGCTCACGGTGGCAGACGGCGGGAGCGTGCTCCTCGAAGCCCTGCGGGCGCTCGACGCCGAGGGGATCAGCCCGACCGGTGTCAGCCTGCGGGAACCGAGCCTGGACGACGTCTTCCTCTCACTGACCGGCCACGCGGCCGCGGCTGGATCATTCACTGGGAGCGCCGCATGACCACCACGACTCCGACCACCACCGTCTCCGGGAAGCAGGGCAGCGCGCCTACGCCGGCGGCCGCCCCGCCGCCTGCGGAGCCGAAGGGTCGCCGCTTCGCTGCGCTCAAGGAGCGCCTTTACTGGGGCGCGTCCGACATCCTCGCCGTCACATGGCGCAACTTGATCGCCTACACCCGGATTCCGGAGGCGATGGTCTTCTCCTCAATCCAGCCGATCATGTTCGTGCTGCTGTTCCGCTACGTCTTTGGCGGAGCCGTGTCGACGCCGGGCTTCCGCTACGTGGACTTCCTGATGCCAGGGATCTTCGTCCAGACCGTCTGTTTCGGTGCGGTCACGACCGGCATCGGGTTGGCCGACGATCTCGGCAAGGGTCTCATCGAGCGATTCCGGTCATTGCCCATGGCACGCTGCGCGGTGCTCGCCGGGAGGACGACCGCCGACATGTGCCGGAACCTCTTCGTGGTGCTGCTGATGACGGTGGTCGGCGTCGCCGTCGGGTTCCGCTCCAGCACCGGCTTCTTCTCGTTCATGGCCGGGGTGCTGCTCCTGCTGGCCTTCGCCTATGCGCTCTCGTGGGGCTTTGCCGTGATCGGTATGGCCGCCCGCAACGCCGAGACGGCGCAGGCCATGGCCTTCCCGCTGCTCTTCCCGCTGACGTTCGCGTCGTCGGCGTTCGTGCAGGTCGAGAGCATGCCCGGCTGGCTGCAGGTGTTCGCCCGTCATCAGCCCGTGACGATCGTCATCGACGCCTGCCGGAACCTCATGGTCGGCGGGCCGGGTTCGCCCCTCGCCGCCATTGCCTGGACGATCGGCATGCTGGCCGTGTGCATCCCCCTCGCCGTCCGCAAGTACCGCCGAGCGGGCTAGCTTCCTGGCCCCATGCGGGCCAAACGATTGTGGGTGGCGGCGGGTGTCGTCTCGCTGGCCCCCTGGATGTGGTTCGTCGTCCGCAACCGGACCTTGCTGCTCGACGTGGTGGCCACCGGGCTCCCGCTGATCTTCCCGGCGGTGGCGTTGGGCATCGGGGTGTACGCCGCCGTCCGTAACCGCCGCCTGCTCGTCGTCGGTGTGGTGTCGTGGCTGGTGGCCGGGGCGGTGGCCGTTGGCGGGCCGTGGCGGCCCCAGGCGGTGCCTCCCCCGGTGCAGAGCTTCCGCGTGGTGGAGGCCAACGTGAACTCGAGAAACCCCACCATCGGACGGGCCGTGGCCGACGCCCTGGCCCGGGATGGCGATCTCGTACTGCTGATCGAAGCGGGGAAGGGCAAGTGGACTCCGCCGCCGGAGTACACGACGATCATCCGGCCGCAGTACAGCGCTCAGGTGATCCTGTCGCGCTTCCCGGCCCGGCTCCTCGACAAGCCGGCCGGATGGCCCAAGAACTTCCGGGCGCACCGCATGGAGGTCGACGCTCCGACCGGGCGGATCGTCGTCTATCTCGCCCACCTGAAGCGCCCTCACCTCGGGCCCCGGCGGATTTTGAGCATCCGCCGCCAGCTGCAGGCGCAGCGCCGGGAGCGAGAAGCGCTGCTGCGGTCTGCCCGGGCTGAAAGGGTGCCCGTTGTCGTGGCGGGCGACTTCAATATCTCCGATCGAAGCCGGGCCTACCGGCGGATCACATCCCGCTTCCGCGATGCGACGCGTACCGGGTGGGGCGGGCCGACCTATGTGAAGACATCGTGGCGGCCCTTCCTCCTGCGGATCGACCACATCTTCGTACCTCGCGACTGGTGTTCGGCTCGGGCCGAGCGGTTTGCCCTGCAGGGCTCCGACCACCGGGGCCTGGCCGTTGACGTCGGGCCCTGCCCCCGCTAGATGGCCCGTCCGAGCAGGTACAGCGAGGCACCCACGATTGCGCAGATCCCGAGCGTCGGGAGCAGGCCGATCTTGCGCCGGAAGGTCAACCACATCGCCAGGAGGCTGACGGCCAGGGCCCGGAGGCTCACCGTGGACCAGTCGGGTACGTCGACCTGGATCCACCCGTAGTTGCGGCCTTCGTCGACCGCCCCGAAAACGGTATGGACGGCGAAGAAGAGGGCCAGGTTCGCGATCACACCGACCACGGCCGCCGTGATGGCCGTGAGAGCGGCGGACAGGCGCTCGTTGCCCCGCAGCGCTTCGATAAACGGCGCCCCGAGGAAGATCCACACGAAGCACGGCACGAAGGTCACCCACGTGACCAGGCAGGCACCGAGCACCGCCGCGACCCAGGGATCGAGTGAACCCGGGTCGCGATAGGCGCCCATGAACGCGACGAACTGGACGACCTGGATGAGCGGTCCCGGCGTCGTCTCGGCCATGGCGAGGCCGCGCACCATCTCCCCTGGGGCCAGCCAGCCGTACGTGTAGACGGCCCGCTGTGCGACGTAGGCAAGGACGGCGTACGCGCCGCCGAAGGTCACGACGGCCGTCCCGGAGAAGAACAGACCCTCG
>JAICGL010000058.1 GCA_025923175.1 Acidimicrobiia bacterium | reverse complement strand
CGGTCCCGCCTGGCGCCGGCGGGTGTGGCCGCGCTCAACCGGGCCTTCGACGTCACGCCGGCCGCGCTCGTCACCGCCATCATCACCGAACTCGGCGTCGCCCACCCGCCCTACGACAAGAGCCTCCGCCGCCTCGTGGAGGCCGCCCCCCACCGCCTGCCGCTCAGAGACTGAGAAGCTCGACCGTGTTGTCCGACAGGGCGGGGATGGCGGCCACCCGGTCACCGTCACACCCCGTCGGTAGGTTCGGGGCCGTGGACGTTCTCGACCGCCTGCTCGAGTTGCTCTTCCCGGCCTGCTGCGTCGGCTGCGGCCGGCCGCCTGCGGCGCTGTGCCCCGCCTGTCTCCAGCGCGCCCGGCCGAGCGCGACGACGCAGGCCCCACCACCGCCCCTCGACGGGTGGGTCACGGTGTTCGCATACGAAGGGGCGGTGCGTGAGGCGCTGGCCCGGCTGAAGTACCGCAATGCCCGATCCGCGCTGCCGGTCCTGGCCGCCGCGCTGGTGGAGCGGCTCCGCGACGCGCCCTTGGGCCCGATCGACGTCGTCACCTGGCCGCCGACCACGGCCGCCCGGCGCCAGGGCCGGGGGTTCGATCAGGCGGAGCATCTCGCCCGGGCGATCGGCCGGGGCCTCGGCGTGCCCGTCCGGCGCTGCCTTGCCCGGCGGGCCGGCCCGTCTCAGACCGGGCGTTCGGCAGAGGAGCGTCGTCGGGGGCCGGTCTTCGTGGCGAGCCCGGTGCCCGGGCTCCGGGTGCTGGTGGTCGACGACGTGGCCACCACCGGCGCCACCCTGGCTGCGGCGGCACGCGCACTCCGGTCGGCGGGGGCCCGATGGGTCGGAGGGGCCACGGTGGCCCGAACACCGCGCCGCGCCGACCCGTCGGCGACGAGCGGTGCGGATCGGTCGCCCCCGGCTCAAGACCGTTTCCCGGGGCGTCGACATCACTTAAGTAGCCGAGGTTTCGCCTCCGGGCGGGGGCCACCTCGGAAGGAGCGAAAGAAAGCCGCGATGGACCGCACCAACCCCACGAGCGCGAACCGCCACGAGGTCATCGTCCGCCTGCGCCAGCAGGTGGCCGACGGGGCATACCAGCCCCCGGTCGACGAGCTCGTCAATCGCCTGGTCGACGTCGTCATGGCCCGGCGCGCCGGCGAAGGAACCCCGAGGTCAGGGCGCTAACAGGCACGTATACTGGCGCATGGCCGTGTGCGGGTCCCTGGTGGTATCGCTGCACACGGCCTTTCCCGTCCAGGCGCGGACCGCGGGGGTTTACCCATGGACGTCGTGATCCGGGGCAAGAACGTCAAAGTCTCCAAATCGCTGCGGACGGCAGCCGAGGAGCACTTGGCGAAGCTCGACCGCTACGCCAACGGGTTCGCCCGGGCGGAGGTGGACTTCTCCGAGGAGCGGAACCCGCGCATCCCCGACAGCCAGAAGTGCGAGGTGCTCGTCCATGTGAAGGGGCACCTCCTCAAGGCCCACGCCTCGGCGCCTGAGCCCTTCGCCGCCCTCTACGCGGTGTGCGACAAGGTCGAACATCAGGTCAAGCGGCTGAAGGACAAGCGGGTCGCCCGGACCCACCCCAAGCGGGTCCGCACGCAGCGGGTCGAGCTGCCCGCGTTCGACGACGAGGACGAGGACTCCCAGGAGCCCCGGACGGCCCGGATCGTGAAGACCAAGGAGTTCACGATCAAGCCGATGACGGCCGAGGAGGCCGTCCTCCAGATGGACCTGCTGGGCCACGACTTCTTCCTCTTCACCAGCTCCGAGACCGGCCGGGCGGCCGTGATCTACCGCCGGAACGACGGAAACTTCGGCCTTATCGAAACTGCGGGGTAACCTGATTCAGGTCGCACGCCAGGAGGTTTCGTGACGGACATGCCAGCGGCCGGTACCGACCGGATCCGCGTGCTCATTGCTGACGACCACGCACTGTTCCGTCGCGGCCTAATCATGGTGCTCGAGGCCGAGCCCGACATCGAGGTTGTGGCCGAAGCGCAGGACGGCACCGAGGTGATCGGCAAGGCCGAAGAGTTCGTGCCCGACGTCCTCCTGATGGACGTACGGATGCCCAAGCTGAACGGCATCGAGGCCGCCAGGGCGATCCGGGAATCGGTCCCGTCAGCCAAGATCGTCATGCTGACGGTCTCCGACGAGGAGGACGACCTCTTCGACGCCATCAAGGCCGGCGCCAACGGCTACCTGCTGAAGGAGATCTCCATCGAGGAGGTGGCCGACGCCATCCGCTCGGTGGTGCAGGGCCAGAGCCTGATCTCCCCGTCGATGGCCTCGAAGCTCCTCAACGAGTTCAACACCCTGGCCAAGCAGGCTGACGAGAAGCCCCGGCTCCAGGCTCCCCGCCTGACCACCCGGGAGCTCGAGGTCCTCAAGCTGGTGGCGCAGGGCATGAGCAACCGTGATGTGGCCGAGGCCCTGTTCATCGCCGAGAACACGGTGAAGAACCACGTCCGGAACATCCTGGAGAAGCTCCAGCTCCACTCCCGCATGGAGGCGGTCGTCTACGCCGTGCGGGAGAAGATCCTCGACATCAACTAGAGCCCCAGGGGCAACCGGGCGATTCGCCCCTTGGCCGAGACAGCGGCTGGGGGAGCCGTCGGTAGACTCACCGGCCTATGGGTGTCTTCAACAAGATCCTCCACCTCGGTGAGGGCCGGAAGCTCAAGGCGCTGGAGGGGATCATCCCCGAGGTCGGAGCCTTCGAGCCCGAGATGCAGAAGCTCTCGGACGATCAGCTCGCCGCCAAGACCGTGGAGTTCCGCAACCGGCTCGACCGGGGGGAGGATCTCGACGACCTCCTGCCCGAGGCGTTCGCCACGGTCCGGGAGACGGCGCGCCGGGTGCTGGGGCAACGCCACTACGACGTCCAGCTGATGGGTGGGGCGGCCCTCCTCTTCGGGTGGGTGGCCGAGATGAAGACCGGCGAGGGCAAGACCCTCGTCTCCACGCTGCCGGCGTACCTCAACGGTCTGACGGGCAAGGGCGTCCACCTCGTCACCGTCAACGACTACCTGGCCAAGCGCGACTCCGAGTGGATGGGCCGGGTCCACAAGTTCCTCGGCCTCACCGTCGGGCTCGTGATTCCCGACGAGTTCGACGAGCCCGACGAGAAGCGCGCCTCCTACGGCTGCGACATCACCTACGGCACGAACAACGAGTTCGGGTTCGACTACCTGCGCGACAACATGGCCTCGGCCCGGGAGTACATGACCCAGCGCGGCCACAACTTCGCCATCGTCGACGAGGTCGACTCGATCCTCATCGACGAGGCCCGCACCCCGCTGATCATCTCGGGGCCGGTCGACGACGCCGCCGTCCTCTACACCCAGTTCGCTCGTATCGTCTCCGGGCTCCAGAAGGAGCGGGACTACGAGGTCGACGAGAAGAAGAAGACCGTCGCCCCGACCGAGGAGGGCATCGCCCGGGTCGAGGAGGCGCTCGGCGTCGAGAACCTCTACGACAACATCAACCAGAACTTCGTCCATCAGCTCCAGGCCGCGCTGAAGGCCAGGGAGCTGTTCAAGCGCGACGTCGACTACGTCGTGGCCGACGGCGAGGTCAAGATCGTCGACGAGTTCACCGGCCGCATCCTGGAGGGCCGGCGCTGGAGCGAGGGTCTCCACCAGGCCGTCGAGGCCAAGGAGAACGTGAAGATCAAAGAGGAGAACCAGACCCTCGCGACGATCACGCTCCAGAACTACTTCCGCCTCTACGACAAGCTGTCCGGCATGACCGGCACCGGCGTGACCGAGGCCGGCGAGTTCGCCCACACCTACAACATCGAGGTCGTCCCTATCCCGACCAACAAGGACATGATCCGGGTTGATGAGGGCGACCTGATCTACAAGACGGAAGAGGCCAAGTTCAATGCCGTTGTCGAAGACCTCGTCGAGCGGCACGCGAAGGGCCAGCCCGTCCTCGTGGGGACCATCTCGGTGGAGAAGTCGGAGTACCTCTCCCGCCAGCTCGACAAGCGGGGCATCCCCCACGCCGTGCTCAACGCCAAGCAGCACGAGAAGGAGGCCCTGATCGTCACCCAGGCCGGCCGCATCGGCGCGGTCACGGTGGCGACCAACATGGCCGGCCGGGGTGTCGACATCCTCCTCGGGGGGAACCCCGAGGGCCTGGCCTCCCAGGAGCTCCTGCGGGAGGGGGGCCAGACGAAGGAGGAGAACCCCGAGCGCTGGAACGAGCTGCTCGAGCGGTTCAAGCCGGAGTGCAAGGCCGAGGGCAAGGAGGTCATCGACCTCGGCGGCCTCTACGTCCTCGGCACGGAACGCCACGAGTCGCGTCGGATCGACAACCAGCTCCGGGGCCGTTCCGGCCGCCAGGGCGACCCGGGGGAGAGCCGCTTCTATCTGTCCCTCGAAGACGACCTCATGCGGATCTTCGCCACCGGGGCGATGAACTGGGTGATGGGCAAGGCCCTCCCCGACGACGTCCCCATCGAGGCGAAGATGGTCTCGAAGGCCATCGAACGCGCCCAGCGGACGGTGGAGGACCGCAACTTCGAGATCCGCAAGGACGTGCTCAAGTACGACGAGGTCATGAACGAGCAGCGCAAGGTGGTCTACAAGCGCCGCCAGCAGGTGCTCGACGGGGAGGACCTCAAGGACCAGGCGCTCGAAGCCATCCAGGCCGCCATCGCCCGCGCCGTCGACACGTTCCTCCCCGGCGACTACGAGGAGGAGTGGGACTACCCCGAACTGCTCCGCTACGTCGCGCAGTACTACCCGACGGAAACGACCGAGGCGCAGCTCACCGAGATCGGCAACCGCTACAACATCACCGACCACTTCACCGAGGAGGCCCTCCGCAAGTACGAGGAGAAAGAGGCCACCGTCGGCGCCGAGAACCTCCGCGAGATCGAGCGCCGCGTGATGCTCTCCGTCATCGACCAGAAGTGGCGCGAGCACCTCTACGAGATGGACTACCTGCAGGAAGGCATCAACCTGCGGGCCATGGGCCAGAAGGACCCGCTCGTCGAGTGGCAGCGGGAGGGCTTCGACATGTTCGAGGCCATGATGGGCGCCGTCGAGGACGACTTCGTCCGCTACGTCTTCCACCTCCAGGTGGTCAAAGAGCAAGAGCCGGCGCCGCAGCGCCCGCGCCGCCTGCAGTACTCAGCCGCCGAAGACCCGGTGGGAGGAGCGGAAGCGCTGCGACAGACGGCCGTCGCCGAACGCGCCGCCGGCGGCCTCGTCGACGAAGAGGCTGTGATCGAAGAGGAGATGCCCGTCCAGGCCCCGGTCCGGGTCGAGAAGACCCCCGGCCGCAACGACCCCTGCTACTGCGGCAGCGGCAAGAAGTACAAGTTCTGCCACGGCCGGTAGGGCCACCAGGGGTTTTGTCGGCAACCACCTCTGACCAGCCAAAACACTCGGCGTTTGTTGGCGTCGGTACCCGATACTTCTCTACGTGTCGCGCTACCAGCGCGATATGACGGCCGGGGATGGGGCGTCGTCACGGTGGCCGCAATGCCAGCCCTGGAAGATGCCCGTCGCGTCCCGGGCGTTCACTGCAGGACGCCGGCGGGCGGGGACCGGCGCTACAGGCTCATCTCGCTTCCACGGTGGAAAGCCCGGTCGGGCCGTCAAGGCGCTCCGCGGCCTTGCGGGCGGCGATCAGGACGGGGTCCCACACCGGCGAGAACGGTGGGGCATAGGCCAGGTCGAGGCCGGTCATCTCCTCGACGGTCATCTCGTTCCACAAGGCGATGGCGAGGGCGTCGATCCGTTTGCCGGCGTTCTCCTCGCCGACGATCTGGGCCCCGAGGAGCCGGCCGGAGCGGCGCTCGACGATCAGCTTGGTCTGCATGACGGCCGCGCCGGGGAAGTAGCCGGCCCGGGTGGTGGATTCCACGACGACCGCCTCGGTTGCGAAACCGGCGGCGGCCGCTTCGGCTTCTCCCAGCCCGGTCCGGGCAATTTCCAGGCCGCAGATCTTCGTGACGGCGGTGCCGACCACCCCGGGGAAGGTGGCGTAGCCGCCGCCGATGTTGATGCCGGCCACGCGGCCCTGCTTGTTGGCATGCGTTCCGAGGGCGATGGTGACGGGCCGGCGCGACACCCGGTGGAACGTCTCGACGCAGTCGCCGGCCGCCCACACCCCAGGCGTCGAGGTCCGCATGCGTCGGTCGGTGACCAACCCGCCGGTCGGGCCGACAGCGACGCCGGCTTCGGCGGCCAGTTGGCTGTTGGGCCGCACCCCCAGGCCGAGAATGACCAGGTCGGCAGGCAAGGTCCCGGCGGTGGTGATGACGGCCCCGACGCTTCCCTCGGCGGTGTCGAAGCCGGTGACCGACTCGCCGAGACGGAAGACGATGCCGAGACGACGCATGGCATCGGCGACGAGCGAGCCCATGTCGGGGTCGAGGGTGGCCATCGGCTGGGGCGCCTGCTCGACGACGGTGACCTCGACGCCCCGCTGGACCAGCGCCTCCGCCATCTCCAGGCCGATGTAGCCGGCGCCGACGACGACGGCCCGCGTGACGTCGGTGTGGTCAAGGCGCCGGCGGAGGGCGACGCCGTCGTCGAGGACCTGGACCCCGAAGATTCCGTCGGCGTCCGCACCGGGCAGTTTCGGCCGGACGGGCGTCGCGCCGGTGGCCACCATCAGATGATCGAACGGCTCGTTGCGTTCGCCCCCAGCCTCAAGGTCGCGCACCATCACCACTCGGCGGTCCAGGTCGATGTCGACCACCTCGTGGCGCAGGTGGACCTCGGTGGCGAAGCGCGACCGGAACACCTCGGGGCGCCGCGCGATCAACTGCTCCGCATCGTGGACGACGTCGGCCACCAGGTAGGGGATCCCACAGGCTGAGTACGACGTGTGCCGGCCCCGCTCGAACACCACGATCTCGAGGTCGTCGGGGCCACGGCGTCGTCTCGCCTGGCTCACGGCGCTCATTCCCGCCGCGTCGCCACCGATCACCACCAGCCGGTCAGTCATGGTCGCGGTCTCCTCTGCGAGCGATCGGAGTGACCGTAGACCACCCCTTGGGAGCGCCGAAGGGGGACGACTCCGAACATCGAGGGCCGCGGCGCTGACAACCCCGGCCGGCGAGGACCGGACGTCTTCGACGGCCTCGGCGTCAATTTGCACGGCCTCGGCGTCAGTGCGGACGGCAACCGGCTCTACCTCGCCCACGTCCCCCCTGACTGGCCGACCCTCTTCGTCGCCAGCCGCCCAACGCCACCGCCGGGAATGAAGTAGGCGATCTCCCTGGGGCGCCGGACGTCGCGGAGCGTCGACCCGACCATCGTGGCCTGCTCCGAGTTCCAGTCCGGCCTGCGTGCACCGCCTGACTGCTCCGGGGATACCTAACCGAAAAGTCGGAGGCTGCCTCGGGAGTAGAGAGGACACAAGAAGGAGACCCTTTTCACGCGCCCGCGTCCGTGGAGCTGGCCGCCGCCCCTCACACCGGCCCGCGCCGGAAATCGGCCGCCAGGACCCCCCTTGGATCAGGAGGACGGCGGACCGGCGGTGCCGGGCGTCATTCGATGAGGAAAGACTGGGGGCGGAACGCGGGGAACGGCGTCCGGGACGGCCCGATCCCGCCCTTCTTCTTCTCTACCGCCACCACGTCCGGCGCCGCCGCGCCGAGCGCCCGGTTGGCCGCCGTGCCGGCTGGCCCGAGGTAGCTGCCCTCGCCCCGGGGGCCGGTGGGTTGCGTGGCTGAGCCGCCGGTGATCCCGGCGAAGTCGTCGCGGAACGGCTGGAACGCTTCGGCGTCATTGCGGCGCTCGCCAACGAAAACCGTGCGGGCCACCGACGGCGTGAGCCCGCCGGGGTTCTGGCGGTTGACGAAGAGGTAGTAGGCGCCGGGCGGGGCCACGGTGCCGCCGGGCGGGGCAGCCACCTCCAGCCGGTCGGGACCGGTCTGGTGGAAGGCCAGTTCGACACTGCGGGTGTTGCTGTCCATGGCGTGCTGTTGGGTGGGCGGCTTGATGAGCATGACCGATTTGATGTCGGAGGCGTCGGGCACCCCGAGCTCGAACGTCTCACCCCAGGCGATGCCCGCCGGGGCGTGGCCGATCCTCGGTCGCGGCCCGCGGAAGAGGTAGGGCGGACTGTAGATCTCGAAGCTGGGATCCTGGTGGTTGTTGGCGAAGGGGCCGCCCACCGTGCGGTGCGGGCCGAACAGGGTGCCGATCGGTGCCCACCCGCCAAGCAGTACCCGGCCGTCGGCGAGGAGGGTGGCGCTGTAGTGGTATGGGCGGTCCCGGGTCGACGCCGCCGCCTCGGTCCACTTCCCGGTGGCCGGGTCGTAGATCTCCGCTGAGTGGACGGGGAGGTCGAGGCCGGGTGCTTCGGTGTGGCTGGCGCGGGCGCCGGCCAGGGCTAGGACGGTGCCGTCGGGCAGTGGCATGCCGGCCGGCGACCACCGGGCCTCGTTGAGATTGCCGGTCATCTCGTTGGTTACCTGCCCGTCACGATCCACGGTGGTGAGCGTGGAGAACGGTACGGCCATATACCCGCCGGGAGACGGGCCGAGAGCGCCGCCGAACGTCAACACGGTGCCCTTGTCGTAGGGAGGCTTGAGGGGCAGCAGCACTGACGAGGGGACGTCGCGAGGCATGCCGAAGGGCGCGGGACCGGCGACCTCCCAGGTCTTCGTGGCCGGGTCGTAGAGCTGCTGGAGACCCCACAGGGCCTGGTCGGCGGCCTCCCCGCTTGGCGCCCACACCTCTCCCGCTCCGGGGTAGAGCACCTTGCCGTTGGGCATCAGGTGGAGCCGGGCGACCAACGGCAGCGAATTCTCTGACTGCGGCCCGACGTCGTTCTCCGTCCAGCGGTTGGTGGCCGGATCGAAGGTCTCAGTGCGCCGGACGCTGGAGAGCTGGGTGGTCTTGATCATCTTGACGACACCGCTGGCGACAAGGAACTTCCCGTCGGGCAGTTCCACCAGCGTGGGATACCAGCGGGGGTGGTGCATGTCGCCAACCTCGCGGAAGGTATTCGTGGCTGGGTTGAAGATGCGGGTGCTCTTGAGACCGCCGAGTTCGCCCACACCGACGTCGGCGGGGTCACCGTGCGACCGGGCCATGAACGACGGCTCGTTGTACCAGTCCGTCCCCCCGGCAATGAGGATCTGCCCGTCGGCCATTCCGGCCAGATCGGAGCAGAACAGGTCCATGTCGTTCCAGTCGTGATCATCGGGCGAGTTGGTGGGCCGGTGCTCGGGCCCCCCTAGCCGGCCCGTCGTGCTGCCGACCAGACCGTCGCCGGGGCGGCCCGGGACGCCGGCCGTGCCGAGCGGGTCGTCGCTCCACCGCTCGTGGGTTTTCTCCTTGTTCACGCCCCCGCCGGTGGTCGGTGACGGTGTGGTGAACGCCGGCGTCCCGCCCCGGAGGTCGAGCACCCGGGCCTGACCGTTGCGCGCCAGCGGCGCGTTCTGCGACAACGGCGACTGATCGACATTCTCGTGCCCCTCGAAGCCGCTCCAGTACAAGACGCGGCCGTCGGGCAGGGCGACCATCTGGGCCGCCGCCGGCTTGCAGACCAGCTGGCCGTTCTCCCAGCCCTCCTTCTTCATGGTGTGGCACCGGGGAATGGCCGCACCGCCCTCTTCGAACGGTTGAATCCACGCTCCGACCTTGGCCACGACGTCGACTGCCGATTCCGCTCCGCTCGGTCGGGGAGCCACAACGAGGCTCGCGACGACGACCAGGCCGAAGCCCGCGACGAACGGCCGACGCTGCCAACGCCGCCGAATCACGTAGCAACGCATCGTCGCCCCCTTCCCCAGGACCAGTGAGCAATTCAGCTCACGGCTCGGCGGAGAAGACAAGGGCCAAACGTCCGACCTGCCAGCTTGTGTGATGACGTTTACGTTGCATGCGCCAGATCGTGGAACTCGCCCGGCTACTCCCGTCGGGCGACGCTCACCCCGGACTGCAACGCCGCGATCCGCGTTCCTCCTTCGCGATCCGCCGGCCGAGGAGGTCTGATCGATGCACGTGCCCGCGATCCGGCTCGGTGTAGGCGGAGTTTGTTCTGCAGAGCTTCACTCGCCGCGCCGCAGCGCCTGCCGGCGACCGTCAGCACGGTGACATTCCATCCGTAGCTCCTGGGCCGGACACGGCGGGCTCCGGCCGAGAGGATGGAAACGACTACGCGACCGGAAGGAGCCTGCGATGACCGTCACATTGATTCCCGAGCAGCTGGCCGAAGCGATTGATCCCGGTACCGAGGGCGAACTCGTTGAGCCCGAAGACAACGGGGAGATCCAGAAGCTCGCCGCGCTGCTGGCGCAATCGTTTGTCGCCATGCCGCTCTTCCCCTGACGTTCGGCCGGGCACCGATCCTGCCCTAGCCGGTGACGGAAGGGGCCCGCTCTGATGACCCGTCTTCTGACCGGAGGCCACCATGACCCTCGTCCTGGAAGCACCACTTGCGACAGTCGCCGAGCAACCGATCGAGCGCGCTGCCGCCGGCTCCGAAACGCTGACCAGTCGGGGGAGCGCGGCGGTCCGGGCCCACGCGCTGCTCAGTCAGACCATGTCCGACGAAGAACTCGATGAACTCCTCGAGGCCGTCGGACCCCTCAATGGCCTTGTCCTGCCTGCCTTCTTGTTCGGCTGACGCATGACGTCGCGGCAGCGGAAGTGGCCAGGGGGATAGCGTCCCCTCGTGGGCGAGACCGCCATCACCTGGTTCGAAGACCCCCCGTACGAGTTCCTCTCCAATTTTTACGCGGTCACGGTGCGCCTGGACGGTGTGGAGCACCGCAGCGTGGAACACGCCTACCAGGCGGCCAAGACGCTCGACCTCCTTGAACGGGAGCATGTCCGGTCCGCCCCGACTCCGGCGGTGGCCAAGGAGCGGGGCAGGCAGGTCACGATTCGGCCCGGCTGGGACGAGCTCAAGGTCGCCGTCATGCGCGACCTGCTGGCCCAGAAGTTCTCCGATCCTGTCCTGCGGAAGCGCCTGGCCGCCACCGCCCCCCTCGATCTGATCGAGGGAAACACCTGGGGGGACCGGTTCTGGGGCGTCTACGAAGGTGAGGGCGAGAACTGGCTCGGCCGGCTGCTCATGGAGATCCGCGACGCCGTCGAACCGTCGTCCGATCGGATCGGCTCATAACCACCGCCAAGCGCCCGGCACCAACACCACGCGATGAGGACGGGGGTCATGGTGGCGTCCCCCATGGGCTGCGGTCTTTCGTCCGCCGCAGCAGCGGGCGACGCTCGCCGGGGCCTGACCCGTTCGGCCCTCGCGCGCCCTGCCTCCGTCACTGCGCCGACTCGGTTACGCCTCGCGGCGCGTCTCGGGCGGGTACACAAGGCGGTCCAGGCCTGCGATGTACCGACCAGGCCGGGCAGCGCTCCGTCGTGACCGCGGCGAGCTGGGCGCCGACGAGCCGTTCCCGCCAGCCGGGTGACCAGTTCGTCGAGCACGGGCTGCACCGCCCGCCGGAGCCGCTCGTCGGCATCGAGGAGCGGCTCCGAGGCGAGAGCCTCGATGGCGAGTTCGGGCCGGACGCCGAGGAGCTCCGATCGCCACCACGAGACGGCGATTTCCGGCCGCACATTGGCGTCGGCGGCGAGCTGCGAAGGCCCCGCACCCTCCGGCATAAAGTTCAGGACCCTTCGAGCGGCGCGACCTCGACTCGGGTATCGGAGAACGTCGGATTGTTCCCCATGTCGCCGAAGGCGGTGCGGTTGATGGCGTTCACGGTCGCCCCGCGGTTCAGCTTGCGCCACTGACCGACGGAACAGACCACGACTCCCCGGGCCACGAGGTCGCCGCTGCCGATGCGGGCCACCGCCTGGATCTCGCCGAGTTCGTTGAAGACCCGGACCGGCTGCCCTTCGTCGATGCCTCGCGCTTCGGCGTCGTCGGCGTTGAGGACGAGCGACTGCTCACCCTGCACTCGCCGCTGATAGTCCATGTTCCCGTACTGCGAGCTCAGGAAGGCATGTGACTTCGGCGAGATCATCTTG
>JAICGL010000057.1 GCA_025923175.1 Acidimicrobiia bacterium | reverse complement strand
TGTGGACGACCAGGCCCCGCTGGCCGTCCCCGGCCGGGTTCCCGTCGGAGTCGAGAACCTGGACGTGGCAGGTGTCGGGCACGACGTGGAGGCCCGGGGCCGCGCCGCACTCGGCGGCCAGCAGGTTCTCACTGGAACCGGCCAGCTCGACGACCCGGGCGGCGCCGGTCGCGGCCCGGAGGTGGTCGCGCATACCGGCGGTGATGGGGGCGCCGGTGACGACGAGCTGCTCCACGCTGCCGAAGACGTCGCCGGCGCCGAGTCCCCGGCGGCGGCCCTCGGCCAGGAGGGAGAACACCATGGGCAGGAACAGGATGAGGAACCGGGGCCGGAATCGGCGCACCGCCTCGAGGATCCGGTCGGAGAAGCGGGGCAGGTACGTGCCGCTCACTACCACGCCGGGCAGGCCGAGCTGCTCGACGATGTAGCTCTGGACGGCGGCGTAGACGTGCCAGCCCGGAGCCACCAATAGGAACGGTGTGCCGGGCCGCAGGCCCACCCACCAGTGGGCCCGCAGCGAGGAGGCGCCCTGGGTCTCACGCCACTCGCGGGGCCAGCGCAGGAAACTCGTGCCCGACGTCCCCGAGCTCATGGTGACGATCCGGCCGGGCGTGGGGCCGAGCCGTTCGATGCCGGCGCCCAGCGCGCCCTCGGCCCGCTGGGCGGCGAGGACGTCGGCCTTGCGCATGAGCGGGACGGCGGCGAGGTCGTCGAGGCTCTTGAAGGCCGCCGGGTCGAACCCGGCCGTGGCGAAGCGCCGGCGGTGAAACTCCAACTCCGCCGCGGCGACGCGGAGCACCTCGCCGAGCCGATCACCCCACCACGAGGCGAGAGCGTCCGGCGAAAGGCGGTCCAGGTCGTCGAACGGCTCCACGAATCCGAGGGTCACCGGCGATGGGCCGATCGTTTCTCGAGAAACCCGGACACCATCCGGGTTTCTCCGAAAACGTTCTCCGGCGGGCGGTTCAGAGCCATCGGAGCCTCGGGGCGCCGGGCTCCTCCGGGCAGCCGGGAGCCATCCGCTCGGCCAGGCCGAGGTTGTAGCGAACGGCGGGGGTCGTGGTGGCGAAGCCGGTCGTCACCGCCACCTCCCCGTCGGGGAGCGGCTCGAGGTCGTAGCAGTCGGCGTCGATGTGGAAGAGACCGCAGGCGTCGCAGTCGCCGGCCAGGAGGAAGGCGGCGTCGGCCCGCAGGATGCGGCGCACCGGCAGGCCCCACCGTTCCGACCAGCGGGCGACGTCGCCGGGGAACGGCGCGCCGTCGGGCACGGTGATGGCCGCCCACCGCAGGACGTCGGGCAGCCAGACCCCCGACATCTCGAGCGCCTCGGTCAGCGGGGCGGCGACGTCGGCCCGGACCACCATGGCCGACGGGCGCACCACCCGGATCGCTTCGGCCATGCGCAGCGCCATGTTGCCCATGCCGTCGTTGCAGAACATGTCGGCCCCGAGCCGGTCGGTGGCGCCCCGGCCGAGCCCCGGCACGTAGCTGCCGGCCGAGAGCAGCACCAGCGGAGAGGATCCGTACTCGTAGAAGCCGACCGTGTCGCCCGCTGTGACACCCCAGCGGGCCAGCAGCCGTTCGAGGGCTGTGGCCCACTGGGCCAACTCGCCCCCATCGAGCCCGACCCACACCGGTGGCTCGCCCGCCTCGAGTTGCAGCGAGAACGGCGGGAGGCGCTCGGCGGCGGGGTCGAACGGGCCGCCGGTGAGCCGGCCGCCATACGGGTCACCGACCTCGGCGGCGAACTCGCACAGGTCGTCGAGCGTCCATGTCGCCGTTCCGCCAGCCGGGTCGAGGCGGGCGTCGTAGAACGGGCGGCCGGCGAGGGTCATGGCCCCGCAGGCTAGGTGACGGTCAGTTCGCCCTTCATCCCGGCACTCTTGTGGCCCGGCAGCGAGCAGTAGAACTCGTACGTCCCAGGCTTGTCGACCTTGAGCACCTTCTGGCGTTCGTTGTTGCCGGGAACGGTGAGCTTGAACTTGGCGCCGTCGACGGTGATGTCGTGCTCGATGCTGCCGGTGTTCCGCAGGACGATGGTGGAACCCTCTCCGGCCTTGAGGGTCAGCTTGTCGGGGTCATAGCTGAACTCCTTGCCCACCACGTCGATCTTCGGCCCGGCGGGCGCCTCCGTCCCACCGGCTTCGCTCTTCTCGTCGTCCGACCCGCCCCCGCAGGCACCGATGACGGCTGCGGCCACCCCCAGGAAGACGAGCGCCGCTCGCCGCGTCACCCGCCGGCCTCGAGGCGGCCATAGGCCCGGAGCACCCGCAGGGCCCACAGGGTGAGCATCCCCCGCCACTCCAGCGTGGAGGCGGTTCCCGGCGGATCCCAGGTGATGGCCCAGCCGCCGTCGGGCTGCTGGTCGCGCTGCAACCCGTCGAGGTGTCCCTCGATGGTGGCGTCGTCGAAGACGTGGCTCCAGGGTCCGCCCGGTTCGGGGGCGAGGTCGAGCGGTGTCACGCCGTAGGACGGGTCGTCGGGGTCGGCCCGATACCACCGGGCCTGGGCCAGCCAGGCGGGAACCGAGGAGCAGGCCGCTTCGGCGCGAGCCCGGTCGGGAACGTGGGCCAGGAAGAGGAGGACTTCACGGAGCGAGTGGGCGTCCTCGTCGAAGCCCTTCTCCAGCCGGTTCCAGCACCACTCGGTGGCCAGGTCGAGCCAGGGGTGGCTCACCTCCATGCGATAGAGGCGTCCGACCAATCCCGCCGTCGGGTTGAGGCCGGGCGTGTAGGTCCACTCCGACCAGTGCTCGGCCCGGGGGTGGGCTTCGATGACCGGGAACGCGAGGGGTACGGCCCCGTCGGGGGCGGCCACCTCGGCCAGCCAGTCGCAGGCGTAGAGCACCATCGCCTCGTCGACCGCCCCGGCGACCAGCATGATCTCGAACACGCTCTCGACATCGATGGGCAGGCTGTCGGGGCAGCGCTTGTCGGGTTCCAGGCCGTGGCCGAATCCGCCGTCGGGATTGCGGTAGCCCCGCAACGCATCGATCACCCCGGCGGCGGGGGCGCCGTCGAAGAGCGTGGCGGCCAAGCGCCGTTCGACGAGCCGCCCTTCCCGCTCCAAGAAGGCCCGGCCGGCGGCCAACGTGTCGGACTGCACGTCGGGCAGTCTGGCAGAACGCGCTCAGGTACCTTGGCTTGGGTGCGCTACCAGAGCTTCGTGTCCGACAACGCCCGCTGGGACGGTTTCACCTTCCGGCCCGGCGACATCATCATCAGCACACCCGCCAAGTGCGGGACGACCTGGACGCAGATGATCTGCGCCCTGCTCATCTTCCAGACGCCAGAGCTGCCACAGACGCTCGACCTCCTCTCCCCCTGGATGGAGATCCGGCTGCGGCGCCGGAAGGTCGTGCACGACCTCTACGACGCGCAGACACACCGGCGGTTCATCAAGAGCCACACGCCGCTCGACGGGCTGCCAGTAGACGAGCGGATCACCTACATCTGCGTTGGCCGCGACCCCCGCGACGTCGGCCTGTCGTGGCGCGCCCACATGAACAACATCGACTTCGACGTCATGTTCTCCGCGCTGGCCGAGGCCATCGAGCCCGACGACAACTTCGCGCCGCCCCGGATCCCGCCGGAGTTCAGCGACGAGCGGGAGGCCTTCCGGTATTGGGTGGATGACCCAACCCCGCCGGAGGACGTCGCCATGAGCCTGACCGGGCTCATCCATCACATGGCCAGCTTCTGGGCGGTGCGCGACCGCGACGACGTGGTCCTCCTCCACTACGACGACCTGCAGACCGATCTCGAGGGGGAGATGCGCCGTCTGGCCGATCGCCTCGCTATCACAGTCCCCGAGGAGCGGTGGCCCACACTGGTGAAGGCGGCCACGTTCGAGGACATGCGCAGCCGGGCCACGGAGCGCGCCCCCGACACCGAGAAGCGCCTCTGGAAGAACACCACCGATTTCTTTCACAGAGGCACGAGTGGCCAGTGGGAAGAGATCTTCGACGCCGAACTCGCCGCCCATTACGAGGCCAAAGTGCGCGAACTGGCACCTCCCGACCTTGTCTCCTGGCTGCACCGTGAGAACCTATAGACCATGGGCGCCCCGCTCCCGTCCTCGGTCGTTTCCGACCTCTGGGTCCCGCCGACACCGTCGCTCGTAGAAACGGCGACCGGTGCCGCCGCCGGAGCCTGGGCAGCGATGGGTGCACCGGTGCTGGTGCGCCTCGTCCGCATGGGTCTCGGCCCATTGGGCGTGTCTCGCGACGGCAGGCTGCCCTCGCACAACAGCAACGGCAAGAACGGCAACGGCAAGAACGGCAACGGCGCCGGGCCGGAGGACCGCGACCCGGGCTGGTTCGGGCCCGACAGCGTCACCTGGCGGGTCCACGCCGACACCTCGATGCTGGTGGCCGGCATGACGGCGTTCGCCCTCCAGACGCTCCACCCCCGGGCCATGGCCGGCGTGTGGGACCACAGCGCCTTCGGCGGCGACTTCTTCGGCCGCACCCGGCGGACGGGCGAGTTCGTGCAGGGCGTCGTCTACGACCCGTCGGACGCCGCCCAGCGCCGCTGCGACGTCCTGCGCCGCATCCACACCAAGGTGATCGGTCACACGCCCGACGGGCGGCCCTACTCGGCCGGGGACCCGGAGCTGCTGGAGTGGGTCCACGTGACCGAGTACCTGGCCATCGCTTCGGCCAACCGGCGGTTCGCCGCCCGCCCGATGAGCCGGGCTGAGCTCGACACCTACGTCGCCGAGGTGGCCAAGGTTGGCTCAGCTGTCGGCGTGGAAAACCCGCCCCGCACCTGGGCCGAGCTCGACGCCGCCTTCCGCCGCCACGCTCCGGACCTGGCGTTGGGCGAGCAGGCCGCCACGGCGGTGCGTTATCTGGAGAGCCCGCCGTTCTTGCCCGCGGTGGCCCGTCCGCCGTGGCGGGCGGTGTGGGCGGGGGCGCTTGCCTGCCTGCCGCCGCTGGGCCGCACGCTGCTGCGCACCTCCGAGCCGCCGCTTCCCGAGGTGGCCGCCTGCCGGGCACTCGTGCGGGCGGTGGGTCGCCTGCTCGGCGAGCCGCTCCCCCTCCGCGCCGCCAAACAACGCCTGGCGGGCTGACTCCCCGCCGTTATCCGGGCGCGTCGGCTGCGCCCGCGCCCGTCCGCAGGAGCCCGGGCGGTACGGACTCGATGTCGACGGTCACGCCCAGCGCCTGTTCCAGGAGGTCCTTGCGGTTGCGCGCCGAGTAGAGCTCGAGGTCGGCGTCGAGCCCGGGGGCCATCTCCACCAGGATCCGCAACGGTTCGCCATCTGCCTCGTGGTCGACCCGCAAGCGGCTGACGGCGCCGCAGCGGGTGCGGTCGAGGCCGGCGGCGACTCGCAGGATGCCCGACAGGATCTCCACGACCCGCTGATCGGACTCCTGCAGGCTGGCGTACTCGGGGTGGCGGGCCTTCGGGGTCGACTTGCGGTGGTACCGGGCGACCATGGCGATGATCTCGATCTCGTGGTCGGTGAAGCCGGTGAGCAGTTCGCTGTTTCGGATCACGTAGTAGCTGTGGAGGTGGTGGCGGTCATGGCTGATCACCAGCCCCACGTTCTGGAGGATGGCCGCCGCCTCCAGCCACTCCTCCGCCTCGTCGGACAGGCCGGAGAGGTGCCGGGTCCCTTCGAAGAGCTGGGCGGCCAGCGCCGCGATCCGTTCGCAGTGCTCCTTCTCCCCGGGAGCGAGGGCGGCCAGGTGCAGGACGCTCTCGTAGCGCAGGTCCCGGAGGTGGCCGAGCGTCCCGGCCTGGCGTCGGCGTACGACGTCGAGCAGCACCCCCTCCCGGAGGGCGTAGTCGGAGGTGTTGAGCTCCCGGATGCCGAGGGACTTGAAGACCTGCTCGAGCACGATCACCCCGCCGAGGATGATGTCGGCCCGGCGGGGGTCGAGCCCCGGCACGTCGAGCCGGTCGGCCACCCGGGGCCGGGAGGCGAGGTCGTCGACGACCTCGGCCAGTGCTTCGGCGGTGAAGCTCCTCATGCCGACCTGACGGTTCGGCTCGGAGCCGTAATGCGCCCGGATCATCTCGGCGACGTTGAGGATGGTGCCCGAGCTGCCGACCGCGACCTCGAAGCCGCCGGCCTCGTCGACCATGACCTTGACCCGGGGCAGGAACGACTTGACGAACTTGCGGGCCTCGTCGACGGCCTTCTTCTTGACGGGCTCCTTGCGGAAGAAGCGTTCGGTCATCCGGATGGCGCCGACCTTGAGGCTCCGGGCCGACAGCACGTCGCCGCCCCGGCCGACGATGAACTCGGTGCTGCCGCCGCCGATGTCGATCACCAGCACCTGCTGGTCGAAGACGGGTACCGCCTGGAGCACGCCGAGATGGATCAGCCGGGCCTCTTCGACGCCGGAGATGACCTCGATCCTGATATTGGCCTTGGCGAGTGCGGCCTCGAGGAAGTCATCCCGGTTCTCTGCTTCCCGCACTGCGCTGGTGGCGACGGCGTGGACCTCCGCGCCGAACGTGTCGGCAACGCGGCGGAACCGGCCGAGGGTGGCCACCCCCCGCTCGATGGCGTCGGGGTGGAGTTCCTTCATGTCGCCCGATGCTGAACCCAGCCTGACGACCTCCTTGTCGCGGGCCAGGATCTCGAAGCGGTTGTTGCCCGCCGGCCGGGCGACGACGAGGTGGAAGCTGTTGGTGCCGATGTCGATCGCAGCCACGGGAGTGGCCGCCTGGGGAGCCTCTGACACCACGGACGGAGGTTACCCTCCGGCTTGTGACCGCCTCTCCCACATCGCCCCCGATCGCCCGGACCATCGCCACCGAGCTCGGTGTCCGGGAGAACCAGGTCAAGGCGGCCGTCGACCTCCTCGACGGTGGCGCCACCGTCCCCTTCGTCGCCCGGTACCGCAAGGAGGCGACGGGCGGGCTCGACGACGCCCAGCTCCGCACACTGGAGGAGCGGCTCCGCTACCTGCGGGAGCTGGAGGAGCGGCGGGCGGCGATCCTCGAGTCGATCGAGGCGCAGGGCAAGCTCGACGACGAGCTGCGGGCCCGGATCATGGCCGCCGACTCCAAGGCCCGCCTCGAGGACATCTACCTGCCGTACAAGCCGAAGCGCCGCACGAAGGCGCAGATTGCACGGGAGGCAGGCCTGGAGCCGCTGGCCGTGGCGCTGCTGGCCGACCCGGGGCTCGACCCGCCGGCCGCTGCCGCCCGCTATGTCGACGCCGAGAAGGGCGTGGCCGACGCCGCGGCGGCGCTGGAGGGGGCCCGGGCGATCCTGGTCGAGCACTTCGCCGAGGACGCCGACCTCATCGGGTCGCTGCGGGAGCGCCTCTGGACCCGGGGCGGGCTGGTGTCGACCGTTCGGGCCGGGCGGGAGCAGGCGGGAGCCAAGTTCTCCGACTACTTCAAGTTCTCCGAGCCGTTCACCCGTCTCCCCTCCCACCGGATCCTGGCTGTGTTCCGGGGTGAGAAGGAGGAGGTCCTCGACGTCGCCGTCGACCCGGGTGAACCAGGCGATTACGAGGCGCGGATTGCCGGCCGCTTCGGCGTGTCGTTGGACGGGCGCCGTCCGGCCGACCCCTGGCTGGCCGAGACCGTGCGGTGGGCGTGGAAGACGCGGATCTCCGTCCACCTCGGCATCGACGTCCGCAGCCGGTTGCGCCAGGAGGCGGAGGACGAAGCCGTGCGGGTCTTCGCCGCCAACCTCCGCGACCTCCTGCTGGCCGCCCCGGCCGGAAGCCGGGCCACCATGGGGCTCGACCCCGGTCTGCGCACCGGGGTGAAGGTGGCGGTGGTCGACCGCACCGGCAAGGTCGTGGCCACCGACACGATCTACCCCCACGAACCTCGACGGCAGTGGGACGAGTCGATCGATCGGCTGGCCCGACTGGCCAAGACCCACGCCGTCGAGCTGGTCGCCATCGGCAATGGCACCGCCTCCCGGGAGACCGACAAGCTCGCCGGCGAGCTGATCGGCCGTCACCCGGACCTCGGCCTGACCAAGGTGGTGGTCTCGGAGGCGGGGGCTTCGGTGTACTCCGCCTCGGCCTACGCCGGGAAGGAACTGCCCGGGCTCGACGTCTCGCTGCGGGGCGCGGTGTCGATCGCCCGCCGGCTCCAGGACCCGCTGGCCGAGCTGGTGAAGATCGACCCGAAGTCGATCGGCGTCGGCCAGTACCAGCACGACGTGACGGAAGTGAAGCTCTCCCGCTCCCTCGACGCCGTAGTGGAGGACTGCGTCAACGGCGTCGGCGTCGACGTCAACACCGCCTCGGTGCCGCTGCTGAGCCGGGTGTCGGGGATCAGCGAGGGGCTGGCCGAGAACATCGTCCGCCACCGCGACGAGCACGGCGCCTTCCGGAAGCGGACAGCGCTGAAGGAGGTGGCCCGCCTCGGCCCGAAGGCCTTCGAGCAGTGCGCCGGCTTCCTGCGCATCCAGGGTGGCGACGACCCGCTCGACGCCTCGTCCGTGCACCCCGAGGCGTACCCGGTCGTGCGGCGGATCGTGAAGACGGCGGGCGGCGACATCCGTTCCCTGATCGGCAACACGACCACGCTGCGGGCCTTGCGGCCCGACGACTTCGTCGACGCCACGTTCGGCCTGCCGACCGTCACCGACATCCTCCGGGAGCTGGAGAAGCCGGGCCGAGACCCCCGGCCGGCATTCAAGACCGCCACCTTCGCCGAGGGCGTGGAGAAGATCGACGACCTCGTCCCGGGGATGGTGCTGGAGGGCGTCGTCACCAACGTGGCCGCCTTCGGCGCCTTCGTCGACGTCGGCGTCCACCAGGACGGCCTCGTCCACGTCTCCGCCATGGCCCGCCGCTTCGTGAAAGACCCCCGGGAGATCGTCAAACCGGGCGACGTCGTGAAGGTCAAGGTCATGGACACCGACGTCGCACGCAAGCGGATCTCCCTCAGCCTCCGGCTCGACGACGACCCCGAGGCGCAGCGCCGCCGACCCCGCTAACGAATTTTTCGGTGAGGGAATTTTTTTCCGAAATCGCTCAAGTCGCCCGTCCGGCGCGCCGAAAACCGACGCCGTGGGGAACTACGACGAGATGAGCACCGCTCGGCTCAAGTGGCTGGTTCTCGACCGGATCGTCCCGAAGGACGAGGCGGCCTACGCCCGAGCCGCCCTCATCGCCCGGGACCCGGAGATCCAGAGCCTCGTCCACCAGGGCCTCATGACCGAAGAGCAGGCCGTCGCAGCCATCAAGACGGGGCAGACCCGATACGGCGACGACGAGGGGATGATCGGCGACCGGCTCGTCCTCTGGGCCAAGCGGCTGGGCACCTTCTTCGGTGGCACGTTCTTCGCCTGGATCGCCATCCACGTCGCCCGCTGAGTCCGGACACCGCCGGATCTGGTTACCCGGGCTTGTCGTCGCGCCGGCGGAGCATGGCGGGGTGGAGAAGGGGGGCGGGGCCGCGGCGGAAGAGTTGGGCAGGGCGGCCGCCGTCGCGGGTCGTCGTTGCGCCGGTTGATTCCACGAAGCCGGGGGTGGTCGTGACCTTGCGGTGGAAGTTGCGGGGGTCGAGGGGGGTGGACCAGACGGCTTCGTAGACCCGGCGGAGTTCGGCGATGGTGAACTCTTCGGCGCAGAAGGCGGCGGCCAGGGGTGAGTACTCGAGTTTGGCCCGGGCGCGTTCGACCCCGTCGGTCAGGATCCGGTGGTGGTCGAAGGCCAGCCGCTTGGGGTCAGCGAGGAGAGCGTCGGCGGCGAGCCAGTCGGCAGCGGCAGCATCGGAGCCGGCGGTTGGAGCCGGAAGGTCGGGGAGCAGTGCCAGGTACGCGGTGCTGACGACGCGGCCCCGGGGGTCACGGCCCGGAGTGCCGTAGGTGGCGAGCTGTTCGAGGTGAGCTCCCTCGGGGGAGACGCCGGTCTCTTCGACCAGTTCCCGCAGGGCGGCAGCGGCCAAGTCCTCGTCGTCGCCGACGAAGCCCCCGGGGAGGGCCCAGCGGCCCTTGTACGGAGGCACGCCCCGGCGCACGGCCAGCACCGCCAAGGCGTCGTCGCGCACGGTCAGGATGACCAGGTCGACCGTGATGGCGGCGTTCTTCCGCAGCGAACCGGACATGGGGTTCAAGTCTAATCGTCAACTTGACGAGAAGTCCATCAGGAGTTATCGTCATACTGACGAGAATCAGTAAGGAGAGGCCCGATGGCCGACATCAGCAGGTTCCTGTTCATGCACCACCTCCGGGCCAATCCGACGGCCCACGTCCGGCACCTGCGCAACGGGGAGGTGGCTCACGAGGGCGCCGGCCAAGCGTTCTGGTTCCGGCCACTGACGGCGGCGCTGAGCGAGGTGCCGATCGACGACCGGGAGCAACCGCTCCTCTTCCACGGCCGGACGGCCGACTTCCAGGACGTCGCCGTCCAGGCGACGATCACGTACCGGGTCTCCGATCCGGCCACGGCGGCCGCCCGCATCGACTTCGGCATCGACCCAGACCGCGGCCACTGGCGGAGCAGGCCGCTCGAGCAGCTCGGAGGGCTGCTCACCGAGCTGGCCCAGCAGCATGCGCTCGACCTGCTGGCCGGCATGACCCTGCCCCGGGCGCTGGCCGAGGGCATGGCCGCCCTCCGGGCCCGCATGACCGAGGGCTTGGCCGGCGACGCCCGGATCACCGACCTCGGGCTGGCCATCGTCGACGTCCGGGTGGTCGCCGTCCGGGCAGAGGCCGACGTCGAACGAGCCCTGCAGACGCCGACCCGGGAACAGGTGCAGCAGGACGCCGACAAGGCCACGTATGAGCGGCGGGCGCTGGCCGTGGAGCGGGAAGGGGCCATCGCCGAGAACGAGCTCCAGAACCAGATCGAACTCGCCCGCCGGGAGGCGCAACTCGTCGAGCAGAAGGGCCAGAACGAGCGGAAGCGAGCCACCGAGCAGGCGGCCGCCGGGCGGATCCAGGCCGAGGCGAAAGCCGGCGAGCAGCGGCTGCTGGCCGAGGCACAGGCCGATGCCACCCGGGCGGTGGGCACGGCCGAGGCCGACGCCGAAGCGGCCAGGCTGGCCGCGTACCGGGAACTCGACGCGGTCACCATCCTCGGCCTGGCGGCCCACGAACTCGCCGGCAACCTGCCAAACATCGGGACGCTCAACCTGACTCCCGACGTCCTCACCACGCTCCTCGGGCGGCTGACGGCAGGCACCGCGACCGCCACTGGCACCACCGGGGAGGCGGCATGACGCTCAACCCCCGGGCGGTGATCGTGCACCGGCGCACCGAGTTCGAAGAACTCCTTGCCCAGCACGGCACCCGGCAGCAGGCGGAGTTCTTCCTGGCCGGCCGGGGCCGCTCAATCGGCGAGGTCGAGGCCCGCCACCACGCCCAGCAAGCTGCGCTCCAGGCGGCGTCCAATGCCATCCCGCTCGACTGGCGGCGGGGCAGCGTGGAACGGGCCGACCTCGACCGGTTCGTCTTCGGTCCGGAGGACGTCATCGTCGCTGTCGGGCAGGACGGGCTCGTCGCCAACGTGGCCAAATACCTCGACGGGCAGGTCGTCGTCGGGCTGAACCCCGAGCCGGGCCGCAATCCCGGCGTCCTCGTTCCGCATGATCCGGCCGAGGCGTCCAAGCTCTTGCAGGCGGCCACCGGCGGCGGGCGTCCCGTCGAGTCCCGGGTCATGGTCGAGGCGGTCGTCGATGACGGCCAGACACTGCGAGCGCTCAACGAAATCTTCATCGGGCACCCCAGTCACCAGTCGGCCCGCTATCGCCTGCAGACCCCGTCCGGCGACACCGAACGGCAATCGTCGTCGGGTGTACTTATCGGGACGGGCACGGGCGCCACCGGCTGGTGCCGCTCCGTCTGGCTCGAACGGCGCAGCGAGCTCGTCCTCCCCCAGCCCGAGGAGTCAACGCTGTGCTGGTTCGTCCGGGAAGCGTGGCCCTCCCCCGCCACCGGAACGGACCTCACCGAGGGCCTGCTCGACCCGGACCAGGAACTGACGATCATCGCCGAGTCCGACCTCGTCGTCTTCGGGGATGGGATCGAGACCGACACCCTCCACCTGCGGTGGGGCCAGCGCGTCACCCTCCGCCCGGCCACCCGCCGGCTGCACCTGCTGCACTGAGTAGCGCTCACACTCGTAAATCTGGGCGGCCCGCTTGGCCGCCGCCCCGCCCGCAGTACCGGCATTTCAGTGCGGTGCACC
>JAICGL010000056.1 GCA_025923175.1 Acidimicrobiia bacterium | reverse complement strand
GTCGGTACCACCCAGGCCCGTGCGGATATTGAGTGCGCCGTCACCGAAACCGGGCAGCTTCTGTGTCGTGGCCCCGAGATCGGCGTCACCGTTGCCATTCACGTTGCGGTGTACGACGCCCCAGTTCGGACCGACGTAGGTGGCGTCCCTTCCGGCTAGGCCGGGGGGTCCGGTGCCACCGGGCGGTCCCGTCGCTCCGGCTGGGCCGGTGGCTCCTCTGGGGCCGGGGGGGCCGGTTCCTGCAGCGGTGAAGCTTTGCTCATCGGTGCCGCTGTTGGCCATGCCCACGATGGGCTTGTTGAGTGCGATGGCTCCGGCGGAGCCGAAGAAGTCGGCGTCGCCGAAGGCGAAGATCCCGCCGTCCGAAGCCACCAGCCAGTAGCCATTGCCTGTGGGCGTGGGAACCATTCCGGTGATGGGCTTGTTGAGGGGCGTGCTACCGAGCGAGCCGTAGAAGCCGGCATCGCCGTAGGCGAAGATCCCGCCGTCCGTTGCAACCAGCCAGTAGCCGTTGCCGGAGGGGGTGGAGACGACTTCCGCCGCGGTCGCGGAAGGAGCTGGGGCGGCGAGGAGGCTGAACATCATGAGTAGGCCGGCGGGGAAGGCCAGGAACTTCTTGGTCTTTCGCATTGCGACTCTCTTCCGGCGCCCCGGACGATTGTCTTCCGGGGGCTGAATGACACCTGGGGTTCCAGACGAAGCGGATGCGCAACCAGGGTCCAGAGCAGCACAAAGGGCTGTAGCTCTTACGGAATCACCCTACCAGTACCAAAAGGTCCGGGCCCTATCCCGCCCGTCTCGTGTGCTCGAGGGGGAGGACAGGCAGGTAGATCCCCATGCCGGGGCTGGCCAAGGCGTCGAGATCGTCGGGGGGCAGCGGGTGGGCGAAGTAGAAGCCCTGGCAGAAGTCACAACCGATCGACGCGAGCAGTTGGTGTTGTTCGGCGGTTTCGACGCCTTCGGCGACGGCGGTCATACCAAGGACGTGGGCCAGCTCGACGATGGTGTAGACGATCGCGTGGCTGGCCGGGTCGTGTTCAAGGTCGTAGATGAACCGCTGATCGATCTTGACGACGTCGATCGGGAACTGTTTGAGGTACTGGAGGGAGGAGTAGCCGGTTCCGAAATCGTCGAGCGCGATCTTCAGTCCGAGGTCCTTCAGTTCGGCGAGTACGTCGAACGCCCGGCCACTGTCCTGGACGAAGACGCTCTCGGTGACCTCCAGGGTGACACGTTGAGGGTCGGTGCCGTGATCGGACAGCACGCCGGCGACGGTGGCCGGGAAGCCGGGGGTCATCAGTTGGTGACCGGAGACGTTGACCGACAGCGCCAGGTTGTCGGTGAGGGACGTCCCCGGTTGGCGGTCGTTGCAGGCCTTGGCGAGAACCCACCGTCCGATCTCGTTGATCAGGCCGGACCGCTCGGCGATCGGTATCAGTGCCGACGGCGCCACCAGCCCTTGGGATGGATGGGCCCACCGCAGGAGGGCTTCGACGCTGGCCATGCGCCCGTTGCCGGTTTCGACGATGGGCTGGTACTCCAGGTGCAGCTCTCCACGGGTGGCGGCGCCGCGCAGTTCTCGCTCGAGGTTGACCTGCTGGAGGGTGTGGCGCTTCTCGCTCAGGTCGATGATCTGGTGGCGGGCCCCGCCGCGACGTTTCGCCTGATACATCGCCATGTCGGCGTCTTGGAGGAGATCTTCGGGAAGCTGGTCGTCACGGCCCAGCAACGCGATCCCTACGCTGGCGGTGACGTCGATCTCGGCGCGCTCCAACTGGAATGGCGTCGCGAACTCGGCGCCGATCCGAGCGGCGATGGCATCGGCTCGGGCGGGCGAGTCGAGACCTTCGCAGAGAATGACGAACTCGTCGCCGGCCAGGCGGGCCAGCGTGTCGCCCGGGCGGAGCGCTGCGGTCAGCCGCTGCGCCACTGCGACGAGAAGCTCGTCGCCGGCGTGGTGACCATAGACGTCGTTGACCTGCTTGAAGCGGTCGAGATCTGCAAAGAGCACCGCCACCGCATGTCCTGACCGGCGACTGCGCAGCACGGCGTGGTCAAGGCGCTCCAGGAAGAGGACCCGGTTGGGCAGCCCCGTCAGCGGGTCGTGCAGACCCATCCGCTGCGCCTGGTCGGAGGTTTCACGCAGAGCAGCGCGTGTCTGAGCGTTGACGATGTAGGCGGCAGCCACGTCGGCGAGCGTCTGCGCTGCCTCCCTGGAGGCGACATCCAGGACTCCGGGCTTGTCCAGGTACAGGAGGAGCGTGCCCAACTGGTGGTCGTCGTACCGGAGCGGGAAGGCGAAGGCCGCCGCCACTCCCATTGACAGTGCCCGGACAGCGCATTCTGAGGCGGCCTCGTAGCGAGGGCCCGCACCCGGCGGGACGAGCGTCACTTGGGCGCCAGTGACCGGCAGAATCTCGACGGTCCGTTCCACGAGCTGATCCAGGATCCCCTGGATCGGGAGATCCGTCACCATGGTGCGCGCGAATTCCCGCAACACCTCCGAAAGCCGCCCATCACTCGCCATGTCCGGCAGAGATACCCACGCAGCAGCACGGGCAACGAAAGCCCGGCGACGTTCGCGGTCCAACGCACCATCTGGGATGAATGGCGGCATATGGCGGAATGGTCCCGATGGGGCATGCAAGCGTAATTCGGGCCCGACGCATGCCTGGGCAGAACACGGTACGATGCGATGGTCGATGACTGACCGGGAACACCGCCCGCTCCTGGAGGTCGTCGCCCGGCGTTGCCCGAGACCCCGGCGACGCCCCAACTCCCTCTGATCGCAGAGTGACCGGGCCTTGACTCCCGGGTGGGAGCGCGCCCACAGTGTCGTCCGACAGCTTGCCCAGACCCCGCAAGCGGCCGCGACACCCCCCTGCTGGTTGCTCACAGCGCCGGCAATGGGGCCGATCCGTGGGGTCCACGATCGGGGACGGGGGCGGCCGTGGTTGGGGAGAGGCTTGGGTTCCGACCCCGGCGGCGCGGCCGGGCGGCCTTGCTCCTGGTGATCGTTGTCGCGGCCGGCCTCGCCGGGCGCGTCGTCCTGGCCGAGCAGCCGGCAGGGAAGAACGAGGAAGCCTCGGTCGGCGGAGTTGAGCTGCCTCAGCCACCCCCGCCGGGCGTCCAAGAGATGGCATCGCTCGTCCCCCAGCCCACTTCCGCACCGCAGGGTTCAGTCGAGGCGATCGCCCCCGCCGAACCTCGCGCCGAACCTCCCGCGGCTCCGCCGGCTGCCCCACGCGCTGCGCCGGTCCCGCGCAGGTCCGTCGCATCGTCGCCGGCGCAGCCGGACCCTCACCCGTGGATCGCCTCGTCTGCGCCGCTCGAGGCCTCTCCGCCGATCCGAGTCGACATCGCCGCAGTCGGGGTGACCGCCCCGATCGGACCGCTCGGTCTGAACCGGGACGGCACCCTCCAGGTCCCGAAGGACTTCTCTCAAGCTGGCTGGTACACGGGCCGACCCACCCCGGGGGAAACCGGACCGGCGATCGTCGTCGCCCACCGCAGCAGCCGGCGCGGGCCCGGCGCCTTCTGGAAGCTGCCCCACGTCCAACCCGGCGTGGAAGTCGTGGTGACCCGGGCCGATGGTAGGCGCGTCCTCTTCACCGTCGACCGGGTGGAGCAACACCGCAAGGACGCCTTCCCGACCAATGCCGTCTACGGCCCCACCCCGGAGACGGCATTGCGGCTCATCACCTGCGGCGGCCCGTTCGAACCGTCCCTCGGGGACCACTACCGCGACAACGTCATCGTCTTCGCCCACATGACCGGCTGGGCCAGCACGTAACGCCGCCGGGCCCCGGCGTCAGGCTGACAGGAGCCGGTGGAAGAAGGCCCGGTAGCGCTGCGTCGCCAGGCGCAGATCCTCGGTCTCGACTTCGCCCTCGCCGGCCAACTGGCCGCCGGTTCGGCACTCGGCCAATCGATCGCCGATCCGGTCCATCATCTCGGTGACGAGGTCGTCGGCCGACGCCACAGCGTCGCGGGGGTCGTCGACGAAGCGGCCCTGGATCTCAGTCCACCGCTGACCGAACCGCACCCTGTCCTCGGGGCTGAAAAGCAGATCGGCCCCGTCATGTTCGACCGAGACCGAGTCCCTCTCGTCAAAGGGGCCGCTACCTCGGAAGTCGTCGGTCTCGTCAATGCCGTCGTTCCCGCGGTAGTCATCGCCTGCGTTTCCGCGGTAATCGTCGTCGGTGGCGACGCTGAAGTCCGATCTCAGGTTCCGTTCGTGCGTGGTCACGTGGTCTCCTTAGCGACGGGTGGTCGGGGCATCGGCGTGGTCCTCGAGGAGCGCGGCGAACAAGGCCCGATAGTGGACCATGCCGCGTCGGAAGTCCTCGGTCGTCGTCGTCCGCCCCTGGGCCGACCCCTGGGCGATGTCGTGCGCGGTGCGGTAGTGGGTCAGCACGTCACTGTGCTCGACGGAGAGGTCGGCCATCTGCCGGTCGACGTCGCCGACGGGGTAGCCCCGGTCGACCATCACGTCTGAGATGAGGCGGTCGGCTTCGTCGAACGCGGCATCGGGCTCGTCGACGAAGCGCGCCTGCGTGGCCCGCCACTTCTCGGTGTAGTACTGGCGAAGCTGCGGGTCGAGCGGCCGGATGTTCAGTTGCTCGTGACGATCCTGGCGGGCCGCCAGTTCACGCTCGGCGTCCCGCCTCGTGCCTTGCTCGTCAATGACGACCTCATATTCGTTTCCGAACTGGGATTGAAGCGCATGCCGCCGGCGCAGTGTCGCCGCCCACCAGGCCAGGGCCCCGATGAGGACGACCGCGACGACTGCCACGATGATGAGTTCGCTTGATGACATCGGACCCTCCTTGACAGGTGTACATGCCGCCCTGTCCGAATCCGAGACCGCTCAAACTAAGCGCTGTCCGGTGCGCTCCTGTTCGCCACTGAATGTGCAGAAAAAAAGACCGTGATTACGTGGGCGTCAAGGTCTTGTAGTGAGCAAAGGCAATCACGTTGTCGCGGTAATGGCCGGCCCTGCGGTCGAATGACCCGCCGCAGGTGATGAGGCGCAGGGTCGAGCCCGGAGTCGGGTCGTAGACGGCCTTGGTCGGGAAGGCGTTCTTCCGATGCGACTCGACCCGGTCGACAACGAAGATGACCTCGGACCGATCAGCTCTGGTCACCATGACCTCATCGCCGGGCTTCAGTTCACGCAACCGCTTGAATACCGCTGGGCCCGCTTTGGAGTCGACGTGGGCGACGATGATCGCCGGGCCGATCGCGCCGGGGGGCGGGCGGCCGGTGTAGTAGCCGGCTCGATTGAAGTCTGTGGGCACCGCCAACGTGCCATCCGGGTTCAGGCCCAGCGGGTCGACCGGAGCCGAGGTGGCGATGGTCGGGATCTCGATCCTCAGCGGGGCGTATTGCTTCCCCGGAGCAGACTCGGCCACGACCTCGGGGGGCGGTGCAGGGATGGTATCGGGAGGCGACGAGGGCTCGGTTACGACCTCCTCGGCCGGGGGTGTCTCCGGCGCTGCGACGCGGGAGGGCTCCCCGCGGGAGAGGATGAAGGTGATCATCCCTCCCCCCACCACGAGGAGCAGGACCAAGGCGAGTCGGCGGCGGGCCGTCGCCCTGAAGATGTTCTTCAGGCCGACGACCCGCCCGTCATCCACTTGGTTAGCCGTTCCGGCGGCGACGCCGGGCGGTCAGCGAGGCGACGAGGGCTAGCGAACCCAGGGCGGCGCCTAGCGGGAGCATGCGATTACTGATCGGGCTGGTGCCACCGGCACCGGTCTGGACACCACCGATGGGGGTCGGTCCGGCGGCGGGCGCGAGAGCCGCGGCCAGGACGGAGGTGCCGGGGATAGCCAGGGTGGCGCTACCGCTCAGGGCGGCGGCGTCGAACTTGGCCAGCCCGGTGAGGGATGTGGCGTTGGCCGATGCGTTGCCCTTGCAGTTACCCAGGACCGCCGTGGCGGTGGCGGTGTCGGTGATCTGGCCGGAGGCCGAATCTGCCGGCACCTCCATGGTCACGGTCAGCACCTTGGACGGGTCACCGGGCTTGTAGGTGCCCAGATCCCAGGTGATGGTGTTACCTCCGGTGATCACGCCGGGGGCTGACGCCGTCTTGAGGGTGAACTTGACCTCCGGGATGTTCGTGCTGACCACGTCAACCACCTTGAGGTTGACGATGTCGCAGGCAATGACCTTGAACGCTTCGGGGTCAGCCGGGACGGTGATGGTGTAGGTCACGGTCTGGCCGTCGCCGGCAGTCACCGACGTCGGATTTCCGGTCTTCGTGACGGGGATGCCGCACTGGATGCCACCCATGGGGACTGTGGCCATGGATTCCATGTGTCCGACACGCACGTCGGCGAGGCCAATGTCGCCCAGTTGGCCGGTGATCTGCACCACGTCGACCGCGGCGGCCGCCTTGGTGCCGTTGGTGGCAATTTCGGGCACCGAATTCTCGTCACCGTTGATGGCACGGGGCGGGGCGCCGATGGAGATGATGCCAAGGCCAGCGGGAAGCACAACTTCGAGGCCGTCGTCGTCCAGAATCATCTGGGACGTGACGAACGCCAGCTCGGTTTCGCCCAGCATCACCCTGATGACCTTGGTCGTCGGAGTGTCAGCCCCGACGGGGGCGTAGTCAATGGTGGCGCCGCCCGGCTTTCCGGTGGCCGTCGAGCGGAGAACCCACTCACCGCCGAATTCGATGGTGATAGCACCGATGGGGTCGACCGGGAGTTCTAGATCTTCGAGGACGGGGAGCCCTGCGAGCGCGGCGGTTCCGGGGAAGACCATGAGCGGAGCCAGGATCTGGTGGGTCTCCGTCACGAGGCCGTAGGTGCCGTCACCATTGGGGGTGAGATAGGTGAACGACTTCGACTGGTTGATGGCGTTGTCGCCCGTGTTCGAGTCGGCCAACACGTCGTCGGACGGGGTTCCGACCACCGCGGCGGTACCGGCATAACCCAGGCCGGAGCTGATGGGCTGGCCGAGAACGCACACGCTGTCGCTATAGACCGCCTGCGCCTGGCCCTCCAGGTACCCGCTGTTGATAACCGGGTCGAGGTCCAGGTCGAGGAAGTTGTCCCGGAGCAGCCCAGTCGATACAGGGGCGAACGCCTGGACGGTGCTGCCGGGGTTGATCTGGTTGGCGCCATCCACATTGGGCGTCACGGTGACGAGGCCGACCTCGGCACCCGAGCCTCGCCCTGCGGCCTTGTCGGCCTCTGTGGTGGCCTGCTGGTAGGCCTGGTCCATCTCGTTCACGAGCGCCGGCCCGATGTTTTGGGAGTTCACGTTGGCGCCGGAGAAGGCGACCTCGGTATCCAACAGACGGGTGGTGCCGTTCTGGAGAGCATCGATGTGCACGGCGGTGCCGGTGCTGTAGCCGGAGAACGGGGCGAGGGGAGCGATTTGGGCTAGAGCTGATTGTCCGCCGGTCGGTAAAACCGCAGCGAGCAGGGCGACGACGAAGAGTAGGCGTCTCATTGCGTTCCTTCCTACGAGAGCTATTTGGCTGGGAGGGGGACAGGCGCGGAGACCGTGAGCGCGTCCTCCAGGGAGATGACGAGCGCGAAGGTGGCGGGCACCATCAGAACTGCCGCTCCGAGGGGAAATGGCCACAGCAATCCCACCCCGAGCACGAGCGCGGCGAGCGAGATTCGGTTGCGGATTTTTCGATCTGCAGTGACGCCTTTAGCCAGATTGGCTTGCAAGTCCAGACTCCCGGGTCATCCATCGTTGGATGCGCAACCGAGGTCTTGGGCGCGCCCTACGTCGCAGAGACTGCGAACGTCTCGACGTTACCACCCTTCTGTCCGTCCGAAACACGGGCTTCAGCCATGACCATGTCAGGCCGACTCGGCAGGGAGGACGACGTCGAGGTCGATCTCGACCTCGTCTTTGACCTTGAGGGCACCGAGCATGGCCGAGTAGGGCTTGATCCCGAATTCCGACTGCATGACGGTCGTGGTTCCGGTGAGCCGGCCCGATGCAGCGGTCAGGTCGAGGGTGATGGGACGGCTCTTCCCGGCAATCGACAGCTCGCCGGCTGCATGCACTGTCGTGTCCTGCACCTCGACCGACGTCGACGTGAAGGTAATGCTGCCGTTGCCGAGCAACCCGGTGATGTTCTTCGCGATCTCCCGCTTGTCCTTCTCCGACACCGGCTTGGCCCCTCCAGTGGCCGCTTTCACTTGGAAAGACCGGGGCTCGATCGAGGCGGTGACTTCGTTTCGGGAGGGATCGTCGTCAATGGTGACGGTGGCTTTCCAGTTGGCCGCCTCGAACGTGAGGTCGTGACCCGCCTTGGCGGCCATGCCCTCACGGCCGGTCTTGACCCGAACCGTTCCGTCGGACGGGCCGAGGTTGTAGGTACCGGCTTTGACGTTCATCTGCTTCTCCTTGACGGAGGGCGCGTAGGCCGCTCCGTTGGGTTGGATGAAACGAATGTTTGTGGCCGTCAGCGGGACTCGGCCGTGGCGTACCGGGAGAAGTACCGCTGGATGGCCCGGTGTGTATCGACCGCCGCCTCGAAGGCAGCCTGCAACTGGTACTCCCCCGCCGGCGTGAGCAGGTACACACGCCGGGCCGGGCCGGCCGACGACATCTGCCAGTCCGAGGACACGGCCTGCTCCTGCTCCAGCGTCCGCAGAGCCCGGTACACCGTGGCCGTGTCATCGTCGACCCCGAGCTTCTTCAGCCGGCTGACGAGGTCATACCCGTAGCCCGGCTGCTCTTTCAACAACAGGAGGAGCGAGGGACGGAGGAAGCTTTTCGGCAGCGCTCCCATGGAGGCACATCGCCGAGCGGCAACACCAAGCTCGAGTCCCATCCGGACCCCTCCTAGGCGCCATCCACTGCATCCGTTCGGATGGCGCTACCAGGGTCCGGGGAAGCGCCCCGCCGCAGGCGAACCTGCGCGTTCCGGCAAATGGTACACCCGATGGGCGGCGCCGCGTTTTGGAGTATTCAGGCAGCGGCGGCTCCGAGCAGGCGGCAGAGGTCGACCACCCGGGCTGAATAACCGGCTTCATTGTCATACCAGGCCAGGGACCTGGCGGCCGATCCGTCCGAAGCCGTTGATGGCGATCCTCACCCGTGGGCGACCTGGCGAGAAAGGGCGAACGAGCGGTTCTGCATGACGTGGTAGAGGAGGATCAGCTGGGTGAGGGCCAGCGATTCGCTGCGCACCCCGTCGACCATGCCCAGGGATGCCGGCAGCGGCTCGTCCACCCCGAGGTCGGCCCAGATGGCCTCCTCGATGGGGCGGGTTCGGGCCGCCGGCGCGTAGCCGTGGACGTGGATGGCGTCCACGGGGCGGCCGTCCTCGTCGCGGGTGAGCTTGAGGTGGATAGCCTCGCGGACGTCCTCGGTGATGAACTTGACCAGGTTGGGATGAGGGACAGTCGGTCGCAGCAGGATGGTGGCCGAAGGGGAGTGTTCGGGCGACTCCCCCCGCTGCTCGAGGGGAGCGAACGACACCACGATGTCGGCGTCGGCCTTCTGGGGGCGGATGAAGGCCGCCGCCTCGGGTTCCCGGCGCGCGAGTTCGGCGTCCACCTCTTCGGAGGTGTAGCTCCGCTTGCCGGTGTCTCGTTTGAGCTTCCACACCCGCCGGACCGCCTCCGGGGGGTCGAGGTAGACCCCTACGTCGAAACAGCCCCGGGACACTTTGGTGGAGAGCGGCAGGAGGCCCTCGGCGACCACGAGGTCGCGCGGCTCGACGAGCACCGGCCGCTCGAGCTTGCCGTTGGCGTGGTTGTAGACCGGCTTGAGGACCGCGTGGCCGAGCGAGAGCAACTGGAGGTGCTGCTCCATGATGTCGACGTAGTTGCAATCGGGGTGCAGCGCCGTGAACGAAAGCTCCTTGCGCTCGTCACGGTCGTAGCGGTGGTAGTCGTCGACGCAGATCGACGCGACACGCTCCGCGCCGAGGGCCAGCACGATCCCTTTGGTGAGCGTGGTCTTGCCGGCGGCGCTGTCGCCGGCGATGGCCAGCATGACCGGGCGGGATCTACCGGCGTCGGCGTCTGTTCCCTGGATGGCGAGTTGGCGCTCGGGCACTCGGTTCTCCGCTCTCAGCTGTCCTTTGGACTCTTCCCGTTGCCGTTTTCGTAACGGCGACCGTGGGGTCGGTCGGTGGCATAGGACTGCATGGTGTACGCCACCGTCCGGCCCGGCCCCTCCTGACGTGCCAGCCGGAAGCCCGGTTCATCGGGCGGGCGATTGACGATGAAGGAGAAGGCGGTGGTCTGCCGGCCGAGACTGGCGTCGGTGGCGGTGAGCCGGATGTACTGATGCGGGAACGCCTCGCGGCACCGGTTCACCTCGGTGACGACGGCCGCAGCGTCGTTGGCGTCGAAGATCGGCAGGCCCCACATCTCCCAGTACACGTTGCGGGGATGGGGATCGTCGGTGAACTCCACCGCCAGCGCCCAACCGTGGCCGATGGCGTAGCGGACCTGGGCCGCGATCTCCTCGTCGGTGAGCTCGGGCAGGTAAGAAAAGGTCCCCTGGGTGAGATGCATGCGCAGTCAGCCTCCTCGGAGTTGTCGGACGGTGGCCGGCGCAGCGTCGTCCGGCTCTTGGGTCATCACCCGGCTTTCGAGGATGTCGCTGGGCTCGATCCGCATGAGATCCGCTCGCCCCCAATGGCGCTGTTCGCTCGACACGATGCGGTTGGCCTGGCGCAGCCGGGCCCGTTCGAGGGCATTGCGGACGCTCCGGGCATTGGCGAAACGGGGCTGCTCCGCCCTCCGCTCCAAGTAGTGGCGGAAGGCCGTGCGGGCCTCGGGGGAGAGTTCGTAACGCTGCTCGGTCAGCATCAGCTCGCCGATGGCGAACAGCTCGTCGATGCTGTAGTCGGGGAAATCGATGTGGTGCGCGATGCGGGAGCTCATGCCGGGGTTCGACTGGAAGAAGGTGTCCATCCGGTCCTTGTAACCGGCCAGGATCACGACGAGATCCTCCCGCTGGTTCTCCATCACCTGGAGGAGGATCTCGATGGCCTCCTGGCCGTAGTCCCGCTCGTTTTCGGCCCGGTGGAGGTAGTAGGCCTCGTCGATGAAGAGCACGCCGCCGATGGCCCGTTTGAGGACCTCCTTGGTCTTGGGGGCGGTGTGGCCGATGTACTGGCCGACCAACTCGTCGCGGGTGACGGTGACCAGGTGTCCCTTCTCCAGGTAGCCGATGCTCTTGAGCAGTTCGGCGATGCGCAGGGCCACCGTGGTCTTGCCTGTGCCCGGTGCACCGGTGAAGCACATGTGCAGGGTTGGGCGGTCCGAGGCCAGGCCATAGCGGCATCGGAGCCGGTCGACGAGGAGGAGCGCGGCGAGTTGGCGGATGCGGGTCTTCACCGGCACCAGCCCGATGAGTTCGCGGTCCAGGCGGTCGAGCACGGCGTCGATGTCGAGGCGGCCGCGCTCCTCGACGACGTCCACCAGATCGTCGGGGGCAAGCGTCTCGGGGACGGCGTCCGGCTGCGGCTCGGCCTGTGCCTCGGGAGCGGCGTCCGGGCGCATGTTGAACCCGGTGTTGCCGGTCGACGACATCAGACGGAGGGCGTGGCCACCACGTCGGGCGTGTCGGTGGACTCGTAGTCGAAGCTGATCTCACCCCAGAGGTCCAGGGCCGTCTGGAGCTCGGGGCTGCGCTTGGCCTGCTCGGCCAGGATGTCGGGCCCTTCGGCCAGGTAGTCGCGGCCTTCGTTGCGGGCCTTGATCATGGCTTCGAGGGCGACCCGGTTGGCCGTGGCGCCCGCCGCGATCCCCATGGGGTGGCCGATGGTGCCCCCGCCGAACTGGAGCACGCAGTCCTCACCCAGGTGGTTGAGCAGCTGGTGCATCTGGCCGGCGTGGATGCCGCCCGACGCCACCGGCATGACGCCCGGCATCGACGCCCAGTCCTGGTCGAAGTAGAGGCCCTTCGCCAGGTCCTCGGTGACGTGGTCGAGCCGCAGGGTGTCGTAGTAGCCGGCGATGATGTTGGGGTCACCTTCCAGCTTGCCCACCACCGTCCCCGCGTGGATGTGATCGACGCCTAGCAAGCGGCACCACTTGGCGATCACCCGGAAGTTGACGCCGTGGTTCTTCTGCCGGGCCCAGGTGGCGTAACCGGCCCGGTGGAGGTGGAGGAGCACCCCGTTCCTGCGGGCCCACTTCGACATCGACGCCATG